>JAAETT010000476.1 GCA_024228115.1 bacterium | reverse complement strand
TTCGCCGTCTCCTCGACGGCTCGATCCAGGATCCGGCGCTGCGAACGAGCGATTCAACGCCTCGCTGCCTGATCCGGCCCCCGCTTCGCCTCCGGACTACACTGCTCAGCGTGAGATTATTCTCGGATCAGGGCTAGGTGGTGCCGCGCGGCGCGGCGAGTGAAACGTCGGCGACTTCCGCGGGTCCTCGTTCTCTGGCCTTCGCTGCGTGGAAGAGGTGGCCCCGAGTTCCGGTTGATTCGGCTAGACTGGGACTCTGCTCCCGGCGGTGTCAGGGGCCTTTTCGATCCGTCGGTGGCGTTGGCCGTGTGGGGGCCCTGCGGGGCGGTAGCTCGGAATCGAAAGGACCAGCATGAGCTCTGCACGTGTAGCTGGCCTGTGTCCGTGAAACGGGACTCGGTGCGCCACGTGGAAAACAACCTCTTTCCGGCATCGGAAGCGCTGGCTGACGCCGATGCCGCGGCGATTCGCGAACGCTGCCAGGAGGAAGTCGCGGAGGGTATCCCGCGACTCGTCGAAGCCGCCCCGCCGGTGAGGCCTGGCCGCTGGAGACTTGGTCAGGAGCTCTACGCGGGGCCACTCGGCCAATCCTTCGGCTTTCTTCACCTGTATGAGCGCACAGGGAATCGGCACCAGATCGAATTGGCCGGTCGCTATCTCGACGTCGCACTCGAGGCGTTGGATCGATCGGGCGTGCCACACCCCGAGGAGTGGCTCTCCTTTCACGCGAGCGGAGGGGCGTCTGCCGTGGCAGCCGTCGTGAACGATCGGCTCGGCGACGTCGCTGCGTGCGAGAGGCACCTGGAGAGCTACCGACGGGTGGCCTCGTGTGCGGAAGACCCGGAGTTTCCGACCGAGGATCTGCTCTGGGGTCGCGGTGGCGTTCTCTTCGGTGCGGCGTTTCTGCGCTCGCACCTGGGCGAGGAGCGTTGGCCCGATGAATGGGCCTGGGTCCGCTCGAGCAGATGATCGCCACGGGCAGGCGGCACGCGCACGCTCACGCGTCCGCACTGACACCCGGGCCGAACGGACGGCCGCCGCTGCTCTACATGAATCTGAACGCGTTCATGGTGAAGTCTTTTCTTCGATCGCTGACCGGTTCGCGGTCCCCGCTCGCCCGAGCGTTCAGCGCGCTCGCATCACGCGTCGTGATCAGCGTTGCAGAGCGGCGAGAGCAACTCTCTCATCGCTATGACATCGGCCTCGTGCACGGCCTGGCTGGGAACCTGTACTTGATGTTGCACTTCCCTGAATTGTTGGAACAGCTCGGAGCGAGTGGAGAAGTCCGCGCTTCGCTCGATTGCCTCGTGGACTGCGTGGAGGCGGAGCGTGGCATGCTCGAAGTCCTGCCGTCTCTCCACTCGGCCCCAGGAGTCTTCACCGATCAGGTCCACTGGTGCAACGGCACGACGGGGGCCGTGTTCTTGTTCGCGCGCGCGTACGAAGTCTTCGGGGAGCGGTCCTATCTGGAGGCCGCCCAGAGGGCAGCGGAGCATGTATGGCGGTACGGGCTGTTGCGAAAGGGAAACGGGCTCTGTCACGGGATCGCCGGAAACGCCTACGCGTTCCTCGCGCTCTACCGCGCGACGGGGGAAGAGACACAACTCGATCGTGCCCTCCAGTTCGCGCGCTTCTCATGGAGCGATCGCGTGACGCAAGCGCAGCGTGCCGCCGATCGTCCGTGGTCCCTCTACGAAGGGCGCCTGGGGACGCTTTGCTTCTACCAGGACTGCCTCGACCCTGCTCGCGCCCGCTTTCCCGCCTTCGAGGTCTAGGAAGGACCGAAGGGATTCCCGGTGGCGCCGGACGGGGGGTGTTCATCCATCGGGGTGACTCGCCTTGTATGCGGGCCGCGCTCTGATGCGCTCCACGTAGGCGGCGACCTTCGGCGACGCCTTCATCCAGTCGAAGCGGACCGAGAAATCGAGCATTGCCCCGAAGACGACGTCAGCCGCCGTGAACTGTTCACCCAGAGCCCAGCCCTCGTCCGGAGTCATGGACTCGACAGCCGCCAATCCTCGTTCCATGTCACCCCATCCAAGGGATGAAGGGTTCTCGACCTCGACCCCGAGCTGGGCCACTGAAAGAAGTGGCTCGAGAGTGGTGCCAGGGAAGAAGAGGTAGCGGTAGTACTTCGCCCGGGCGGTCGAGTCGATGGGCGGTGCGAGGCCCTTGTCAGCGAACTTGTCGGCGAGGTAGGCGCAGATTGCGGCCGCTTCCGTCACCACCACATTGCCGTCGACGAGCGCGGGCACTTTCCCCATTGGATTGATCGCCCGAAACTCGGGCGTGTTGTTCTCCCCAGTCGTGAAATCGACGACGATCGCCTCGTGCGGGGCACCGAGCTCCTCGAGCATCCAAACCGTCGTGGCAGCCCGGCTTCGGGGGTGGAAGTAGTGCTTCATGTGGGTTCCTTGCTAGTCGAATGGGACGAACCTGCGCCTCGCGAATGGGGCCCGTCTATCGGTTCCCGCCGTGAAGGTACGCCCAGCGTGGATCAAGATTTCAGCCTAGTTGAAGGCAGTGCCTGAGCATGGAAGTCCAGGACGGTCAGTTGCCAGGGTTCGTCAGCAGTACCTGCTGCCACAGATCGCGTGTCTTCCGGTCCGGCAGCCTTCAAACTCGGATCGGTCCAGACTGCGGACTGAATCCCGGTCGAATTCTGGATCAGCCGCCGGAATGCGAGTCCGTCCCGAGCGGCGGCGATCGGTTGGCCTCCGGCCAGGCGCGGCCAGCCGAAGAGCGCGAGGACGGAGCGGGCGTCCTTCTCGTTTCCGGTCGTGCTGCCGCTGGCGCCCCGGAATCTCATGGACTCGCTCCGGGATGGATGGCCTTCAGCGGGTTTCGATCCCCGCCTCTCATCCCGCGGAGATCGTCTCCTTCGCGGCGGATGGCGTGAGGGGGATCCGGGGGCTGAAATCGAGTTCCTTTCGCGCACGATCGATTACATAGCGATACCTCCGGCCGATCACCCGGACCGAATAGCGAGTGAGCCGCGGCGATCGTCCAGTGAGTGCCGAGTACGCTTCCATCATCGAGGCGACCAGAAAGGCGAGGGGGTAGGGCAGGCGACGCCCCGGAGGCGGGGCGCCGACGGCCGTCGCGAGGCCTGCCACGAGCTCACTCCAGGTCGGGTTCCCAGGGTTGTTGACGTTGTACACCCCGCCGATCGAGGCGTGATTGGCGAGCGTGGTTGTCACCAGCCGAGCGACGTCGTCCACATGAACGGCGTCCACGATGTTCGTCCCGGGGCCTACGACCCGCGCTCTCCCACTGGAGAGATTCTCGATCAGCTTCGGGAGGAACAAGACGTCCCCAGGACCCCAGATCACCGTAGGCCGCAAGATCGTCAGGTCGAGATCGCCAACGTCCGCGCGTGCCGTGACGATTTCCTCGGCATCGGCCTTCGTGTCGCCGTACGGGTCGCCGATGCGACGAAGGGGCGCGTCTTCGGTGAGTTCGACCTCGGCTACTCGTCCGTAGACCGATACCGAACTCATGTGAACGAAGCGGCGAACTCCGGCTCGAACGGTCTCGCGAACAACGTTGGCGGTACCGTCGCGGTTCAGGCTTCGGCAACGTGCGAAGCTCTGGCCATAGCCGACTGCTCCCGCGAGGTGGACGACGGCATCCTGATCTTCCATTGCACCCAGGAGACTCTCGGGACGCGTGATGTCGCCGCGGACGAAGCCATCGGCGAGGAGGCTGGCCTCGGGCTCTTCTGGCAGCAACAGCGCCGTCACGGTGTGGCCGTCTGCGCGAAGGAGAGCCATGATGCGTCTCCCCAGAAAACCTGACGCGCCCGTGAGTAGCACTCTCATCCCTGGCCCTCCTTTCTTCATGCAACGGCCCGCGCTGCGACGCGATCGGCGAGTCCCGGCATCAGCCGATTGAGCAGCACCATCAGCTTGCCCTCGGGAGTCAGGATGACCTCGCGCTTGCGACGTGTGATCGCCTGAAGGATCCCGTCCGCGGCCTGTGCTGGGCTCATGACGCGGCCGGTGGTCGGCCCGGCTTCGCTGCGCTGTTGGCCGGAGGCATCGTGTGCGGTCTCCCGGATCTCCGTCTCCGTGAATCCTGGGCAGACGATCCCGATGTGGACATCGCGGCCGGCCAGCTCGGCACGCAGTGATTCGAAGAGACCGTGAACCGCGAACTTCGCAGCGGCGTATCCGCTACGTGTCGGGAAGCCACGCTTTCCGACGACGCTCGAAATGAAGACAAGGCTTCCGCGCGATTGCTCGAGATAGCGCAGCGCGTGTCGCGCAACGTGCAGGGCGCCGAAATAGTTGACATCGAGGAGTCGACGGAAGACTTCAGGATCGGTCTTCTCGAACGGAGCATTCATTGAGAGTCCGGCGTTCGCGATTGCGACGTCGACGCGCCCATGGCGGCGAACCAACTCCTCGACGGCCCAGGCGCAGAAATCATCGTCCGTGACGTCACCCGGGAGGACGAGCGCGGCAGGGCCGATCGTCGCGGCGACTTCCTCCAGGCGCTCGCGGCGCCGTGCCACGAGTCCTACCTGAGCTCCGGCCTTGCCGAGCGCAAGCGCGAGCGCACGTCCGATTCCAGAGGACGCTCCAGTGACAAGCACCACGCGATCGCGGAATTCCATCTACTTCTCCCATGGCCTGATAGCCGATGTCGGGTCAGACGGATGCTGAGATTCCGTCCTTCCCGAATGCGTGTACCAGCTCTTCATAGAAATCGTCCGTTGGCGGCTGGATGCCAAGTGGGGCTCGGTCGCCGCCGAGCCTCGAGAGCTTCGCCTCCCACAGATGGTTGTACGGAAGCAGGGTGATGCGCTCTACGTCGAGTCGGGCGAGGAGTTGCGAAATCTCCGCAATGCTCCGCGTGTCGTCGTTCCGGCCCGGGATCACCGGCATTCGTACCTCGAGCGGGACTCCTCGTGCGAGCAGGATGCCGAGATTCTCGAGAATCTCGTGGTTCGGCTTCCCGGTGAGTTCTCGATGCCGCTCTGCATCCACGACCTTCATGTCGAAGTAGACGAGATCGATCCACTCGAGCAACGGTTCGAGGAGCGCGAAGGGGTAGGCCCCACAGGTTTCGAGCGTGACGTGTAGCCCCGCCTCCTTGACACGTGGAAGGAGTTGGCGCAGAAAGTGTGCCTGCAGCACGGGCTCGCCGCCTGAAAGCGTAATCCCGCCACCGGAGGACTCGTAGAAGTCGTGGTCCCGGCGCAGTTCGGCGAGCAGATCATCTACCGTGCGGGCTCGGCCGATGGTGCGCAGAGCACCGCTTGGGCACTCCGCGACGCACTTTCCGCAGGCGTCGCAGCGATCGAAATCGACGCGCGCTTCCCGCTGATCTCGGATTGCATCCAGCGGGCAGGACTGGAGGCAGAGCATGCAGCTCTCGAGGCAGTGCTCGTGGTCGTAGTAGAGTTCGGGCGTGGCGCGGATCGCCTCGGGATTCTGGCACCACTCGCACGCCAGCGCGCAGCCCTTGAAGAAGACGACGCTGCGGATCCCCGGTCCATCATGGACGGAGAATCGCTGCACGTCGAAGACGATGGCCGAATCGTGTCGCATCATGCGCAGGCGCCTCGTCCGTTGCCGGGGGGCGTCTGTCCTCCGTGTAGCGCCCGCGCAATGATGTCGTCTTTCATCGCGTCCGTAAGGTCGTTGAAGTACGCGCTGTAGCCGGAAATGCGGACGACGAGGTCGCGATGCCGTTCCGGATGGACCTTGGCATCGAGGAGGACCTGTGGGTCGACCACGTTGTACTGGACCTGCATTCCGCCGGCGCGGAAGTAGCCGCGGGTCAGATCCGCGAGAAGAGCGGTCCCCGCATCACCCTCCACGAACCAGGGTTCGATCTTCTCGTTGAGGCAGAGCCCATTGCCGACTGCCGGTGACTGCGTCCGTGTCGCCGCGAGCAGGGAGGCCGTGGGGCCGTTTCGGTCGGCGCCGTTCGCCGGCGAGACGCCGTCGGAGAGGGGTTGGCCCGCCCGCCGGCCGCTCGGGAGTGCACCGAGACGTCGTCCGAAACCAATGTGCGTGGTCATGGTCCAGAAGCCCGGTGCATAGGGTCCACCCCGCGGGTTGCGACGGTGCCGGACAGCTTCGCAATAGATGTCGGACACGCGGTTCGCCCAGTGCTCGGCGCGCCCGGCATCCGACCCGTAGCGTGGGACCCGGTCCTGGAGGCGGCGACAGAGCTCCGGGGCTTCCACGAAATCCCCGTCTGCGGCCGCAAGGAGCTCTCCGAACGAGAGTCGCTTCTCGACAGAGACGAGCTGTTCGATCGCGGCAAGGGAATCAGCCACGTCGGCGATGCCGACACCTTGCATCCCCGTCGAGTCGTATCGCGCTCCTCCAGCCGTGACGTCCCGCCCGCTGCCGATGCAGCCCTGCACGAGGAGCGAGAGCAGGGGTGTCGGCCGCCAGCGCGCGTGGGCGCACTCGATCGCGTCGTTCCCATCGGCCGCTTCGGCGACGAGTTGCTCGACCTCCGTGGACAGAGTCGCGAAAATCGACTCCATCGAATCGAGGGCACCTGGCGAAACGCCCTGGCCAACCCGCGGAATCTCGCGCAGGGCGCGCTGGAGAGCGGAGGGCAGCGAGAGGAAGCAAGCACCGGCTGCGGGGAAGCTCTTGCGCGGGACGCCCCATTCGACGCAGCCCACGATCGCGTAGTCGCGGGCATCGTGGGTTGGAACATCGAGGCGCTCGATGGATGGGACGATGGCCTCGTCGTTGAAGAAGGCAGGCATGCCACCGCCCCGCTTCACGACGTCGTGAGCCAGATCGACGAATTCCTTCGGGCTCTCCGGGTGGATGCGCGCGTGGAGGTTCGGCTGTCGCAGGCGCATCTGGTCGTAGGCCTCGAGAACGAGGAGCGAGATTTCGTTCGATGCATCGCAACCGTGCTCGTCCATTCCGCCGAGTGTGATGCCCGACGCAGAAGACAGGCCACTGAAGTACTCCGTGGCCATCTCGTTGAAGAGCGGCAAGAGCTCTGCGGCCTTTCCCAGGAAGCACCCGAGGATCTCGATGGCCTCGTCGCGGGTCACCCTTCCATCTGCGAGGTCTCGTACGTAGTAGGGGTGGAGGTAGCGATCGATCCGCCCAAAGGAGATGCCGTGCTGGAAGCTCTCCTGGTGCACCATCACGTGGGTCAGCAGCATGCTCTGGACCGCCTCGTAGAAGCTTCGAGCCGGGCGCGCCGGAACCTGTCGGAAGATGTCCGCGAGTCGGCGAAGCTCCGCGGCTCGGCGAGGATCGGTCTGCCGGGTCGCCTCCTCTGCGCAGTGTTCACTCCAGCGAGCGCCGAAGGCGATCGCTGCCCGCGCTGCGATGGAGCCGGCCTCGAAGAACGCCTCCTGCTCCGGGGTCCGCGCGTCGCTCCGCGCAGTCTCGATCTGTTCGAGAATGCCCTGGAACCCGTGTTCCAGAATCGATGGATAGTCGGGCGTGACGTGAGAAATCCCTGCGAATTGTGTCAGCACGTAACGATCACCGCGTAGCAGGGCGTTCGGTAGCTCTGGATCCTGGGCGAGAACTGCCGCACGCGACTGGACGGAACGGGGGAACCAGAATGGCAGGATCTCCCGCGTGAGTCGTTGCTGCTGCTCCTGGCTGCATTCGATCGGGTTCACTGCCCGTGTCGAGAGTGTTTCGAGTTCCGGGAGCATCAGGATGCCGCCGAGGTCGGGGTGGATCGGCGCGCCGATCCGCTGCGAGGACGGATTGCCGACCAGGAGTTCATGCTCGTAGATCCGAAGCGGAACGCGCTCCAGAACATGGGCGAGGGCACGGGAGTGATGCACGATGAGCGGCTCGCCCGCAACGGAATCGAGGCGACGTGCGTAGAATCGCTGTAGTGAGCGGCTGGCGCGAAGCAGCCAGCGAGGTTGTGCCGATCCTGAGCCGAGGCTGCGCTCGAGGCCACGGCGGGTCAGCGCGAAATGAAGATGCGAGAGGATGCGGACGACGGGATCCCCGGGTACATGGTCGCGGAAGTACTCCGTCATGAGCTCCGCTTTCTGCGTGCAGAGCGCGTAGGGCGCTGCCAGGAGATCGCGCCGCAGCGATTCGAGACGCGGATGTCGTGCGACGCTTTCTCCGTCGAGAGTTCCTGTCTTGTCGGGAAGCGCTTCCGGCGATCGGCCCAGAAGCGGGGGGATCGTCGGAGTGGGAGCGGAGCTCATCGGTTCTCCTTCACTTCGGTCCGTCTGGTCGCCTCGGTGGGCGCGAGGAGAGGGCGTAAAAGCTCGGCGAGGAGTTTCACCACCCGCTGCGATCGTTCCGGGTCCGGGTTGGCGACGCTCGAGAGCGCCTCACCCTGGAGCGTATTCATCGCGAGGTCGACGGCGGCTGCGAGGCGATCTTCGTCCTCGGCTGCAGCCACGAACAAGCGCTTTGCCAGCGTTCGAATTCCCATGCGGTGACGAAGTGCCACCTTCTGGAGTTCTCGTGCGAGCGTCTCATCGCTTCGCGTCGCGAAGTAGAGCTCGAACGCCGCCCGAAGTTCGGGGCGCCGGTACGCGGAGTGGAGGAGTTCGATCGCCGCCTCCACCCGATCGCCGCGGCTTCCGAGGCTTTCGAACTCCGCCTTGTACTCGACGATGAGCCGCTCGAACAGATCGTGCACGCTCTCTGCCAGCAGCTCCGACTTGCTGGCGGCGACCTTGAAGATCATTCCCTCAGACACGCCGGCCCGGCGAGCGATCTCGGCGGTCGTCGCGCCGGAGTAGCCGCGCTCGGCGATGGCCTCGAGCGCGGCGTCGAGCAGTCTTCGGCGCGTGGATTCGCGGCGCTCGCTTCGGCTGGCCCGGGGAGGCGCAGGCGTACGACTCCGAGAGGTGGCGGCTCGATCAGGAAGGGCGGGCATCATGATTCCTTTGGTGAGTAAGCACTTACTTACTGTACCACTTCACACCGGGCCAGCGCAACACCGCCCCGCGATGTCGGGAGACCGGAGATTCGGGTTGGAAGGCGGCGTGGGGTGAGCGATGCCGGAAGACCAGGGACGTGAGATCGGCGCCCGCTCGAGGTTCTCCCAACCGGCTACGAGGCACGTGGTTGGAGTCGATTCCCGCTTCCGCTCGGTATCGCAGTGCGGCGACGGCCGCGGTGGCAATGCCTCCACCCAACAAGCCGCTACATGCGTCTTCGGCTGATGCCTCCTTCACCGGCCCCTTCTAGTGTGCAGAAATTGGACTTTTCCAAGGTCCAGATTCTTGCCGCAAAAGCGATGGCGCACTCCCATGCGCCCACGAGGAGCGCCGGAACCGGGAAGCCCGGTCTTCGCGGCCTGGCCACACGGGTCGCGGTCTGAGCCTTTCGACACCGACGTCACGGGCGGTGGCTCAAGTTGGCTCAACGACTGGGGTTTCGTCGCACAACGGAGATGGTGGAGTTGCCGGGCTCGAAGGCCTGGCCGGGGAGGACGGATCCCCCGGCGATGGCGCCGGCCTCGCCGGGCGTGCGAGGCCGCGAACTGCGCTCTGTCGCCCCGCCGTAGCGTCAGTCTGTTGGCGATCACGAGAAACCGTAGAAATCTGATCATCTAGCCGTGGTCGCGCGCGAGTGCTGGTTTCTCGTCAGAACGGCGAATCGGTGTCGGTCGGATCGGTGTCGAGTTCGCGATCGAGAGCCGCGAGGTAGTGTC
>JAAETT010000475.1 GCA_024228115.1 bacterium | reverse complement strand
TCCGCCGGAATCCGGTCTTCCAGCGCTACGTAGCTGAACATCGAACCCTGCTCTCGATCGCTTCCCCGCATTCCCTCTACCCCCGCCTCTTTTCTACCATTTGAAGGAGTGAAGCACGGGGTTTTTCAGCACCCTGCTAACTCGTCGAGCGTCGTGCCCTTCACTACGCGCCGGGATTGGCGGAGTCGGAGGATCTGCGCGGAAGTCGCGGCTCCGAGCTTTTCCACGATCGGAGGCGGCTTGGCCGCTACCGCCGGGGGCGTCGGTGCCGGCTGCAGGCGAGAGCCATCACCGATCGATCGCAGCAGATCGCGTGTACCCTCCTCACCGAGGACACGTTGGGCAAGGTCTACTGCACCGCCGCCCGTGCCTTCTCCGCGGTCGTACCAGACGAGCTTCTCCTCATTGATGTCGAGAGAAGGGTCTTCATCTGTTGGCGATCACGAGAAACCGTAGAAATCTGATCATCTAGCCGTGGTCGCGCGCGAGTGCTGGTTTCTCGTCAGAACGGCGAATCGGTGTCGGTCGGATCGGTGTCGAGTTCGCGATCGAGAGCCGCGAGGTAGTGTC
>JAAETT010000474.1 GCA_024228115.1 bacterium | reverse complement strand
GACACTACCTCGCGGCTCTCGATCGCGAACTCGACACCGATCCGACCGACACCGATTCGCCGTTCTGACGAGAAACCAGCACTCGCGCGCGACCACGGCTAGATGATCAGATTTCTACGGTTTCTCGTGATCGCCAACAGCATCAACACGACCGATGACTTTCTCGAGAGCTGCTGTGACAAGAAGGGCCGTGGCGCGATCGCAGCGAGCACCGGCATCAGTGAGAGCCACATCCTCAACTGGGCCAACATGGCCGACCTGATGCGCGTGTCCGGCATCGGCAAGCAGTTCGCCGAGATTCTCAAGGCATCCGGTGTCGACACGATCAAGGAGCTGCGCACCCGCAATGCCGAGAACCTCGCCGCCAGGATCAAGGAGATCAACGACGAGAAGAAGCTCGCGAAGGCGACCCCGTCACTGGCGCACGTCACCGAGTGGATCGAGAAGGCCAAGACGATGGAGCCTGTCATCACCCACTGACGAATGGACTCGTAAGAGCAGCCAGGCGCTGCCTACCTCGGCCGCGTCGTCGATCCCGCGCCGGACGACCTCCTGCACGCAGTCAAGAACCTGACCACCTACGCGGTCTATCTCGGGATGACGACCAGCGGCAACACCGGGCCGATATGCGGTTGCACCGTAGGCGATGAGCCTCTTCCGAGGAGCCCGTCGTGGTCCGCTGGTGCCCTCCTGCGCGCAACAGACACGCTTCACGCAGGGTCGTCGTTGAGGACTTCGCATTCTTCGCTTCGGTGTGCTCGCGCTGTCGCTCTTTGACGAGGTCGATCACGTCCGAAAGAGACCTTTCTACTCTGGTACTACACGGGGAGCTGTCACTTCGAGCCTTGTCGGACCTCAGACAAGCCACTGCTTCTGCCTATCCGCCTGGCGCTCGACGCTTGGCGAGCGGGGCGAAGGAAGGTCCTGCGACGCCGCGCGCTTGCATCGGGAACCGCATCTGGGATAACCAACCGGCATGCTGCGCCTCTTACTGGTCTATGCCGTGTCCGGCTTCGTCAGCCTGGGCTACCAGGTCGCCTGGTTCCGGATCTTTACCGACTGGTTCGGCGCAACGAATCTCACGTTCGCGCTGGTCGTCTGCAATTTCATCGGCGGTCTGGGTCTGGGCGCACTGTGCAGCGAGCGCTTCATTCGCTTGCTGAGTCGGCCTTTCAACCGTTCGCCGGACGGCTTGCAGGTCTACGGCGGGGTCGAACTGCTCGTGGCGCTGACGGCACTGTTGACGTTGCTGGCCGGGGCCTTGCCGGCCGACCTGTGGGGCACGTTCCCATACCACCTCGATGACGGCATCTGGGTCAAGGACCTGTCCTACCAGGCGGGACAGGTCCTCGTCGCGATGGCGTGCATTCTGATTCCGTGCTTCTTCATGGGCACCACGTTCCCGTTGCTATCCAATCTGTTCGTCGCCGAACCCGGCGGCGACCGCTTCCCGTCGGCGCTGTATGCCGTGAATACGCTGGGCGCCTGCATCGGCGTGTTGGGCTGCCAGTTCCTGCTACTGCCGTGGGTCGGCCACAGCACGACGTTCTGGTTCATGGCCGCCATCAACGCAGCGCTGGGCCTGTACTTCCTGGTGTCCGGAGGTGCCCCGCAGTCGATGTCGCAACCACCGAACGAAAAACGGGTCGCCAAACGGCGTGCGAAAGAACCCAATCCCGCCGCTCGCGGCATGCTGCTGACGGCTGCGACCTTGAGCGGCCTGCTGGCCGGAGCGCTCGAAGGCGACATGTTCAAACGCATCACGTTCGCGATCGTCAACAACCCCGGAGCGGCGATGCCGGCCATTTCGTTCTGGGCGGTCGTCGGCATCTTCTTGGGGAGTACCGTCGTGCGGCTCTCGCCGCGGCTGGGGCTGGCGCACATCAAGGCGGCATTCGCGCTAGCCATCGCCTGTTACGGGCTGGCCTGGCATTTCACCTACCCGATCGTCAACTCACTCGACGAAGGGCTCTCCGCATCGGCAGGAGCGCTTTCGGTCTCGATGTTCCCGACGAGCGCCTTGCAGCTGTTCATGTTCGCGGGCCTCTACGTCCTGCCATCGTTCTTCCTGATTTCCCTGCTGTTGCCGTGGACCTGCAACCGCATCCAGACCAACCGACAGCATCTCGGCCTCGCCTACGGCCTGAACACGATTGCGTTCTGCATCGGAATGGTCGGGTTCACGTTGATTGCCCCGCGAGTCAGCATCTTCTATTCGATGAAACTGCTGTTTGTGCTGCTGATCTGTGGAACCGGCCTGCTGCTGCGCGACGGCCGGCGGCTCGAGCCGTGGAAACCATCTGCAGCGCTGGCGGTATTCCTGGCCGGCTGCGTAGTCGTCCCGAGCGGCTTCGACCACGACTCCGTCAATCCCAGATTCGTGCCGACAAGGCAACCGGTCACGTCGATGATGAGCAACGGCGCGGTAACCACGTTCGTGCTCGACGCGCAACATGAGAAGCGCCTGTTCTTCGGCAACCTGGGCATGTCCAGCACGGGCTCGGGGCCGCAGACCTACATGCGACTGATGGCGCACGTTCCGCTGCTCGCGCAGGAGGACCCGAAGGCAGCGCTACTGATCTGCTTTGGCGTCGGCAACACCGCATCAGCCATCGCAATGCACGACACGATCGAGCAGATCGATGTCGTCGATCTGAACGAGAAGGTCTTCGAGACCGCACCCGTATTCGAGGAGACCCATTTCGGCGTGCATCTCGATCCGAGAGTCCGATTCATCCACGATGACGGACGCGCCTATCTCGCATTGACCACCGCGAGATTCGATCTCATCACCAGTGAGCCGCCGCCGCCGATGGCAGCGGGGGTCTACCGACTGTATTCACGCGAGTACTACAGCGACGTGCTTGCACACCTGACGCCGGACGGGATGATGAGCCAATGGCTGCCTGCCTACCAGCTCCCGGCAGAAGCCATGGAACGCGCCGTTCGAACCTTTACCGAGGTCTTTCCTCATACGCTGATGATCAGCGGCATTGCAGAAGAGCTGCTGCTGATCGGTGGGCGCGCGCCGCTCGATCTGGAGCGAATTCGGCAGCGCTTCGACACGATGCCTCATGTGGTCGAAGACATGCGCCGGATCCACGTGGACGAACCGCTGGACTTGTATGCCCGTATCGTGCAAACGGATGGTGAGCTTCGCGGGCACTACGGTGACGCTGACCTGATCAGCGACGAAAACAATCACCTCGAGCACTTGTACCTCGGGCCAGACCAGCTGCCCGAGATCCGGTACGACCCAGTCGAGGTCCTCGACGAGGTTCGTCGGCAATGGCCGGAAGTCGCGGAAGAGATGGAACCGGTCGTGACCCATCTGGGCCGATTGAGCTACCGGGTCCCCAAGTTCCCGCTCCATCAGGTGCGCGCGGACTCCGCCGTGAAGTACTCGACGGCGGATTGGGAAGCACTCACGAAGGAGCAGCGCTACATCGAGCGGAACCTGGAGGTCGGAAACACGGTCAAAGCGGTCCAGGCGCTGAAACAGAGCCTGCAGCTGGCGCCCGAACAGCCTCTGCCGCTCTTGATGTTGGCCACGGCGCATCTGAATGAGGGTCGTCCGGCAGAGGCGATCGATACGGCGCGCAAGTTCGTTCGCCTGGAACCGGAAGACCCGGCCGGATATCAGATCGTCGGCTCGGCGCGCTTGGCCCAGGGCCGTGGCGCGGAATCAGCGAGAGAGCTGCGCAGAGCGTTGAAGCTCGATCCGGATGCCTTCCGGGCACTGAATGACCTGGCCTGGATCCTGGCCGCTCATCCGGACCCGGCCGTGCGCGACGGGGATGAAGCGGTCCGGCTCGCTGAACACGCCAACCAGCTGAGCGGCGGTCGCGACCCCGCGGTACTCGACACGCTTGCTGCCGCGTATGCAGCGGCGGGCCAATTCGATCAGGCCACCGCCACGGCTCGGACCGCGATCAAGATCGCCAAGGAAGCACGAATCTCCGCCTTGCTCGAGCCCATACGAAAGAACCTGGCGCTCTATGAGCAAGGTGTTCCGTTGTCCGATGCTTCCTTGGCGGTTCCGGGGGTCCAGTAGCCCGGAGCTGAGCCGAGGGTCGCCCGTTCGACAACCGTCTCGCGCTTCCGCCGTATCGAAGAGCTTCGGGCCGTCGTTGCCAGAGATCTCGTATTCCCGGGAGCCCGTCGAGCGCAGCCCGGCAGGCCTGGGAACGCCACCTCGGGTGCTGTTAGCGCGATGTCCGACCGAGTTTGGGCCCAAATTCAGATGTCCGGTTTCTCCATTCGCCCGGGCGAGCCGACTACCAGGGGCGCGGCGGACAGCACATCGTTCGAGCGTTCGCCGACATCGTGCGCAACAAGCACTCGCTTGCTGCTGCTCGTCTTCGGGATCGAGACGTTCGGAGCCGCGAGCATCGGAATGCTCATTCCCTACCTCGTCGAGTACGTGATCCCAATGCAGAACATGATGGTTCCGATCCTGCTCGCCTACACGATCCCGCAGTTTGTCCTGACTCCGATCTGGATTCGGCTTTCGTACCGTTTCGGAAAGAAGCAGCTCTGGCTCACGTCGATGGTGATTTCGGCTGTGGCGTTCGCGGGCTTCGCGTTCATCACCGAGGTAGGACCGGCGATCTGGGTGCTGACGATATCGGTCGGCATCGCGGGCGGCTGCGGGGCCGTGGTCGCGCCGTCGATCAAAGCGGACATCATCGACTACGACGAGTTCTTGACCCACGAGCGCAAGGAAGGCGCGTACCTGGCGGTCTGGAACCTGGTCCGGAAATGCGCGGCATCGGTCACGGCCTTCATCACGGGCTGGGTGCTGCAGACCGTTGGCTTCGAGCCCAACGTCGAGCAGACGGAGGAGGCGAAACTCGCAATCCAGCTGCTGTTCGGCGCCCTCCCGGCAATCTGCTTCGTGATTGGCGCCATCATCTTCACGCGCTTCAGCTTCAATGAAGCCGAGCACCGAGCCGTCCGCCAAGAACTCGACGCCCGGCGGATAGCCCGAACAAGCGGCTATTGACGTCCGAGGTGCCCCAGGGATGACCAATCCCTGGCGGATCTGTGGCTACGGCGACCGATGGCGGCCCAGTGCAGTTCGGCACCCATCCTCTTCTTCCGCAGCGAGCCACTGTCTGCGAGAAGGGTCGATATCATGCAACGCATGGAGACAACAGAGCCGTACGACCTCTTCATTGCCGGAGGAGGCATGGGCGGATCGGCAGCCGCCCGCTTTGCCGCCCGAGGAGGCCTGAAGACCCTCTTCATCGAACGCTGCAAGACACCGCGAACCAAGCCCTGCTCCGGGATCCAGTTCGAGTACTTCGAGCGGATCCTCGGTGTGAAGATCCCCAGGGAGCGGCTGTGCAACCATCAAGTCACCAAGACGGCGATGTACTACCACGACGGATCGAGCTTCACGGCGCCGTTCAAAGCCTTCAACTACATGCGAAAGACCTTCGACCACTGGCTGAACATCCTCGCCCAGGACGCCGGAGCGGAGTTCCGGGATGAATGCACCTATCTGGATCACGATGCGGAATCCGACGGCTTCGCGGTGACGATTCAATCCCGAGGCGAGGAGCCGGAGAGGATACGTGCCCGGTACGTCATCGATGCCACGGGCCTGAGTTCGCTTCCCATCCGGCGGAAGCTCCGCCCCCAGGATTTCGGGGAGAACGCCTCCGGGGGCGGCATGAACTACTACGTCGACGGAGACGCCAACCTCGATCCCAACACGCTCTACCAGTTCTGGGACCTGGAATTCAGCGATGCCATGTTCGCTTGGATCTACACCAAGACCCTCGACGACGGGAAAGACTACTGGTGCATCGGCACCGGATGTGTCGAGGGAGACATCCGGGAGCGACAACAGCTCTTCTATGAGCACGTCCGGAAGAAGTTCGAACTCCGCGGGAGGATCGTGGAGACCGAGGAGTTCCTGACTGCAATCGACATGAAATCTGCAGACAGGGTCTGGCTGGGCGAGGGACGAGTGCTCATGGTCGGGGATGCTGCCGGCCTGTTGGATGGTGTGAGGGGTGTCGGACAGGATGCGGCCGCCCTCTCCGGGCGATTTGCAGCCGAAGCCATCATCCGGTCGGACGAGAAGGGCACGGACGCCCTGCAGGAATACGCAGACCTGGCGAACACCATCGTCACGCAGACCCGGAAGAATCAGCACCGTGAGATCGACCAGTTCGCCACGAATGAGGCGCTGAAGAAGCACCTCAAGAGAAGCATGCTCATGGCCGGGCTCAAGATGCAGTACCACAGCTTCATGAACCGGTTCAGACCGCTCGAGAAGTTGAGACTGTTGCCTCCGTGATCCGCCCGCGGATCTCGCCCTTTCGACGTCCGATCACGACAGAACATCCTGCACGCGCTGCGCAACCTGGAAGATCACCATGGATTTCGACATCCCCAGAGAACTGGCAACCTACCTGGAAGAGCTCGACTCCTTCATCGAGCGGGAGATCAAACCGCTCGAGGAGCAGGACGACAACATCCGTTTCTTCGATCACAGGCGGGAGGACGCGCGTACCGATTGGGATCGTGCGGGTCTGCCCGATCACCAATGGGAGGCCTTGCTGCGGGAAGCTCGTCGGCGGGCCGATGTCGCCGGCCACTACCGATACCCCTATCCCAAGGAGTACGGCGGCCAGGAGGGAACCAACCTCGACATGGCCGTCATCCGCGAGCACCTCGCGGCCAAGGGGCTCGGGCTTCACTGCGACCTGCAGAACGAGCACTCAATCGTCGGCAACAACGTCGGTTTGCTGTTGATGATCGAGCACGGCACGGAAGAGCAGAAAGCCGAGTGGATTCCCGAGATCCTGGCAGGCCGCCGGTCTTTCGCCTTTGGAATCACGGAGCCCGAGCACGGATCCGATGCGACCCACATGGAAACAGTCGCGGTCCGGGATGGAGACGGTTGGTGCATCAACGGGGAGAAGACCTGGAATACCGGCATCCACAGCGCCCCCTACGACCTGATCTTCGCCCGCACCTCCGGCAAGGCGGGCGACGCACACGGGATCACGGCCTTCATGGTCCCGATGGTCGCCCCCGGCTTCGAGGTCGAAGAGATGCTGTGGACGTTCAACATGCCGACTGATCACGGTCACGTCTCGCTGACCAACGTGAAGGTTCCGGATTCGGCGATCTTCGGGGGTGAAGGGCGCGGACTCGGAGTGGTCCAGCACTTCTTCAACGAGAATCGCATTCGGCAGGCGGCCTCGAGCCTCGGTGCCGCGCAGTTCTGCATCGACGAGTCGGTCGAGTATGCGAAGGTCCGAAGCCCCTTCGGCAAGCCGCTCTCGACCAACCAGGCGATCCAGTTCCCGCTGGTCGAGCTCCAGACGCAATGCGAGATGTTGCGAGCACTGATCCACAAGACCGCCTGGCAGATGGACACCTACGGAGCGTTCTCCGTCTCGGACAAGGTGTCGATGTGCAACTACTGGTCAAACCGACTCTGCTGTGACGCCGCGGATCGCGCCATGCAGGTCCACGGAGGCCTCGGATACTCGCGACACAAGCCCTTCGAGCACATCTATCGCCACCACCGCCGCTACCGCATCACGGAAGGTGCGGAAGAGATCCAGATGCGCCGTGTTGCCGGCTACATGTTCGGATTCATGAAACAGCGCGCGCCCAAAGGCGTGTCGGAGGACTGACTCGCGCGCGGATGGTCTGAACAAGCGGTCTTTGATGCTCGAGCTGCGCACTCACGAAGGGATGCCTTCGATCATGCGCTTCCCATCCACGCCAAGACGACGAAGAGGAAGGTTCGTCGGCGCACTCTGGAAGAAGGCCGGGCTACCCGAGGATCATTGGTCTTCGAAGACCCGGGCCTGACGCTACACGACCCGCGGAGTCGGCTGAATTCATCGATCAAGCCGCCGACACGTCAGCTCGCGCAATCGCCCAACGCGTCGCCAACGGCCCGATGACCTCGAACACCACCGTGGCAGCAATGACCACCGGAAGAATGGCCCCACCCTGGTCCGGGAAGTTCCGCGCGGCGACCAGCGCCATGCCGAGAGCGACTCCGGCCTGGGGAAGCATGGCCAGGCCCATCTGGCGCAGCTCCGGCATCCCGGTACCGACGCGGAGAAGGGCCACACCGAGCCAGCCTCCCAGCAGGCGCCCGACCACGCGCAGGACGACGTACGCGATCAGCCACGGGCCCGCCTCTGCCAGGGCGCCCAGATCGAGAGCTGCGCCGGCCAGTACGAAGAACACGATCAGGAAGGGCCACTCGATGCCCTCGATCGCATGAAATGGACGATCGTGATGGCTCGCCAGGTTCGCAACCACGGCGCCTAGCGTCATCGATGCCAGCAGGAACGAAACGTCGAGCCAGAGCGCCAGGCCACCACAGAGGAATACCAGGCCCAGGGCCTCGTACAGGCTCGGCTCGCCAGGATCGATGCGCCCGGTCAGACGCGCCATCGGCACGCCGAGCGCGACACCGAGAGCCAGCGCTCCGCCCAGATCCCAGAGGCCGTGGAACAACACCCCTGACGCGCCGTCGCCCTGGGCGAGCAGCACCAGGGCCAACGCCAGGCTGAAGACGACCAGGCCCCACACGTCATCGACGGTAACGGCCGCGAGAAGCGTGTCGGTGAACGGGGTCTCCCGGCCATGGGTATGCACCACGTCGGCAGTGGCGGCCGGGTCAGTCGCCGTCGCGATCGCCGCGAGAAGGAGCGCAACGGCTCCCGGCACGCCGAGCGCCAGGAGGCCCAGCCACAAGACTGCGACGGTTGCGGCGACTACGGCCAGGGAGAGCACGACCACCAGCCGCCCACGCTCACGCAAGTTCCCCCGCGTCAGTCGCCCACCGAGCAGGAAGCCGATCATCACCAGGGCCATGTCGGAGACCACCGGAAACCAGGCCTTGCTGAGCTCGGGCAACACGTCGAGGCCGGAGGGACCCACCGCGAAGCCGAACAGCAACAGCATCGTCACGCGGGGCAGCGGTGTTCGCCGGCCGATCGCGTCGAAGGCGAGGGCCGCAAGGAAGATCACGCCCAGCGCAATCAGGATCCGGGCCACGTTGTCGGGAGCTGTCTCCATCTGCGCCGAAGAGGCTACGATGCCATCCTCACCAGCGAAAGACGAAGCGCACCGAAAACGGGCTAGGTTCGCACCCTCGACGTGGAGGTCCCCTGATGGCACGGCTCGAAGGAAAGATTGCTCTCATCATCGGCGCCGCCCAATAGGTTGCAGCGTTGGCGATGAGCCTCGCTCTTCCCGGGGGTTAGTTGTCAAGTAACCCCTTGTCGGCCGTGGATCTGTAGGGATCCCCTGTTGAAACTCCTATCCAGGTGCGGACGGATAGAGGTGCGGACGGATAGTCCGAACAAGCGGTCTTCGATGTCCTGGAAGCCCAGATGATCACAACTCCCCGGGGACCTCAGGGCTGTAGGCGATTCATCTGGATCGGGTGTCGCAACCGCCTTGCGTCTGGCTCGTGTGCTTTCGTTCCTTGCGCCTGCGTCGCCGCTCCTTGCTCGCCTCGAAGCGACGCTGAGCGCGCTTGCTGAGCCCGGCCCGGTCCGACCGGGTGGGTGCGGCCGCTGTGGCCTGCGAGACGATCGGGCGCGCGATCGGATGTCTGCTGGCGTGCCGGAAACTGCCGTCGCCGCTCTTCATCGGGACCTCCCTTCGGAAGGTTCAGGGGTCCCGCCTGCCCTCGGGATGCACAGGTCTTTTGCTTCCAAGGGATGGGCGACTCAACTAACCGGAATCGTTGGTTTTCTCATTCAGTGCTTGAAAAAATGATCCGATCGGCGCAAGTTTCGCGGTGCTCATCCCGTTTAGAGCTGAGGAGGCCGTGGCTTTGCCGCCCTCCAGGACCCACCGAGGGGTCCGACGCGAGTGCCCGCCCTCTCGGGGAGCAACTCGAGGATCTGAGTCCGTGATAGTCAATTCCGTCTGGAAAATTCGACACGTGAGTAGCGCCTCCTAGCGCACCCCTGCTCGGCCGTCTGGCCGAGCGTCGAATCACTCTACGAGCGCGCCGGCCTTCAATCCGCCCAGCTAGTCCTGCTGGTCGTGGCCGGTGTCCTGGCTCGCATCTGGACCGGAGCTGACCATGAATCCCATTGCGTTGAAGCGTGCCTTTCGCGCACACCCGGGCACCGAAGACTGCGTACGGCTGGCCAGCTTCCTGGAAGGCCTCGAATCGAGTGAGCCTGCGTGGCAGAACCTTGTCGCGCTGCTCGAGCGGGATGTCATTCCGATCGTCGTGCGTTGCCACCCGGATGTCGAATCCGACGAGATTTCGAGCGCCTGTTTCGCCGGGGCATTTGAATCCTGGATACCCGAGTGGCTCGATTGCACACGCTCCACTGCGCGCGTTCGCGTGCTCCTCGCCGAAGCGCGATACGATGAGGCGTTCGCCGAACTGGAGACACATCCGCGCTACCACGGGGATCGCGCCGGCCTGGCCGACACGCTGTGGCGTTCCCACCGATGGCGGGACTGCATGAGCCTGATCGAGGGCACGCGCTCGGCGCGATCGATCTTCATCGCGCGAACCCGGGCGCGGATCAGTGAGTCTCAGCGCAAGCAGCAGCGGCAGAGTCGACTGATGACGCGGCACTGTTCCGATGCCTTGGGGATGCACGCACCCAGCGGTGGCCAGAGCCTGGCCAGCGAGGCTGCGAGAGCGATCTGCGGTGCAGAACTGGAACGAACCCCTGGAGAACGGAATGCCTGGCTCGTCTCGGCGCTTCCCCCTGCACACCTGCCGAGTCAGGATCTGACGGATCGGTTGCGCCGGATGCTGGGCGCGATCGACGAACTCGGTTCCGAGCACGTGCGGGTCTTCAAACTCCTGATGGAAGGGCTCTCACAGCGCAGCATCGCCGAGGTCGAAGGCCGCCATCCGGCAGTCATCTCCAGAAGGGTTCGGCGTCTCCAGGAAACCTGTCGCGTGCAGCTCCTCGAGTAGTCCGGTCCTGCAGTACTCCCGTAAGCGGCCAGCCTCGGACGTGGTTGCAGCCCGTATCGCGGGGTCTCAGCCTGTCAGGGGCCCGAGGGGAGCGTCGGCGAAGTTCTCTTTCCAGAGGCGCGGCGTGAGTTCGGCGACCCTGGTTTGAGGGTGGACACT
>JAAETT010000473.1 GCA_024228115.1 bacterium | reverse complement strand
GTCGAGCCGGGAGGGCGTTCGCCCTGGGTCAAGGACCTTTCGACCCGGAAGATCTGAATCGGAATCCGGAACGGCGGGCTGCGTCGCCCCCCGGCCAAATGATCAGATTTCTACGCTTCTGAGTGAGCGTCTACACCTGGGAAGCGGTGGCGAGACCAGGGCCTTCTTCATCCTGATCTTCGTGCCCCTCATTGCCGTTCCCACCTGCGGCCTACGCGCCGGTGTGGCGTGGAGCCTGCTGACGGGGTTGGGAACCCTGGGCGCCTCCGTTTTCGTGCTGAAGGGATTCGAGCCGCCCTTCCATATCGAGGCCCATCTGGTGCCGCACGAGAGCTTCTGGGTTGGCACAGGCTTGCTGCTCGCGGGCCTGGCTCTGGCGACGTGGTACGAGGTGGTACGCACAAACGCCACCGCGGAGATCCGCGATGCACGCGCAGAGAAGGAAGTGGCTCAGTTCGAGCTCGAAGAGAGCGAGACGCGCTACCGGGCCCTGCTCGAGCACAGCTTCGAAGGTGCCGCGATTGTCGATGCCGAGGGCTTCATGACGTACGTGCGACCGACAGCCGAAGGACAGCTGCTCGGATACCGGCGACAGGACTTCCCCGGCCAGACGATCGTTGAAATGGCCGAGGCGATCGTCCATCCAGACGACTTTCCTCGCCTCGCCTCCGTTGCGCAGGATGTGATAGAGGTGCCGGGCAAGTTCGCCATGGAGGTAGTGAAGATCCGACACAAGGACGGCAGCTGGCGAACGATCGAGGCTGCGGCTCATAACCTCACCCGCGAACCCGCTGTCCAGGGCGTGGTTCTCAACTATCGCGACCTGACGGATGCGGAAGAACGCCGCCATCGGGACCTACGCTCCAGGGCCGGCCTGCCCGACGCTTCCCACCTCGAAAGCCTGCGTGTGTTCGCCGGCGGCATCGCTCATGAGTTTGGCAACATGCTCACCACCATCGTGGGAGGGGCCCAGCAACTCGCCGACGACTTGGATTCCCGTTCTCCCGGGCAACGATCACTGCGCGATATCGAGGATGCCGGCTGGCGGCTGGCTTCCGTCTTGGAAGACATTCGTATCTATGCAGGCGCCGTCAGCCCATCGATCGGGGCCACGGACCTCGGACGCATCGTGGCCGGCGTGGTCGAGGGCAGGGCCGAGACCGGAAGTCGGGGGCTCGAGATCGTGCTCCAGCGTCCCATGCGCCTGTTCCCGGTGCGCGTCGACACTGCTCTCGTGGAGCGTGCCGTCAGCGCATTGGTGGAGAACGCCGTCGAAGCATCCCAGGGGCAGGGTATCGTCAGCGTCCGGGTCGGAGCCACCGTACTCGGCGCCGAAGACCTGGTGGCCTGCATCGAGCCCGGAAAGGGACTCTCTCCAGGGCGCTTCGCCTTCGTCTCCGTCGCGGACGACGGCGGCGGACTCCGTTCGAAGGACGTGGCGAAGATCTTTCATCCCTACTTTTCCACGCACTTCGCAGGCCGGGGCCTGGGGCTGGCTACGGTGCTCGGCATCGCGCGCTCCAACGGAGGAATGGTTCGCGTCGAGAGCGAGCCCCAGGAGGGGACGACCATGACGCTGCTGTTCCCGGCAGTCCCTCAAGGGTAACGCGCCGTACTGGCGAAGGCGCGGTCGACAGCCTGAAGGAGGTGCCTCGCGAGTCGCTCGAAGCACTTGGCGATCTCGAAGGGGCCCCGTCGGGTCGCTGAAGCGTGCGGCAGGGAACCGTTCAGTCTCCGATCGGCCCGGGAACCTCTTCCAATCCGTAGTACGAATGGGAGAGGCCCTCCGCCGAGAACCGGACGATTCGGAAGCCCGAGGGGTCGTCGCCAAGCGGCCTCCCGACGGCGCTGGTCGTAATCATTTACAACTCGCCGTCACGTCCTTCCGAATTTCGGTGGTAGTGGCCGGCGAAGACCGCGTGAACGCCATGGGCCTTGAAGAGGTCGAGGTAGAGCCGTCGGGTTTCGTGCGGGATGTTGAAGTATCCGTCGCTCTCGTCCGGCGCTTCGATGAAGTAGGGGTGGTGTTGAAACACCAGGATGTGCCGAGCGCCTGACGCCTGCGCCTGGGGCAACTCGGCTTCGAGCCACGCCAGTTGTGCGTCCACATCTGCTTGCACCGCATCGGGCTCCACGAGAATGGTGCTGTTCAGGACGATTCCGTAGACATCGTCATGCCGGAAGGAATACCAGTCCTTCCCGAAATCATCCCGGTACCGTGCCAACGTCTGCGGTGTGGGCTCGTTCTCGATGTCATGATTTCCTGCAACGAGATGCAGTGGGATCTCAGCATCGAGCTGCGCGGCAATGCGCTTGAATTCCGCAATCTGCCCCGAGTGGCCCGGAGTGTTCACGAGATCTCCGCAGAACGCGACGAAGGCGGGCTTCAGGCGGTTCGCATGGGAGATGGCTTGTTCGAAACGCTGCGTCTCTTCTTCGAACGAGTCTTCGTTCCAGGGCCAGCCGAGCATGCTGAACGACAACGGTTTCGCGAACATCCCGAACTGCGTGTCGGCCATCTGCAGGAAGAAGCCGTCGGCCCGAACGGAGCTTGCCGGGGCGATCACGGCCAGGACGATGCCAATTGCGATCGATCTCTTCATCATCGGCGCCAGGGTAGGGAAGGCGATCGCTCCCGACATGAACAGCGTCTTGCGACTCATCGTTGACGGCCCAACCATTGATTGAGTCTCTGGTAGAAGACTGGGAAGAGCCGACTCATTCCGCTTACAGCGTGTGCATCGATGCCCACCAGGATCCGTGCCCTGCGCTTTCGGATGCCGGCGACGATCTGCTGAGCAGCCTGATCCGGCGTCAGCCGGCTGAAGCGCTCGAAATCGGTATCGAAGGCCGCCGCCCCCGTGGTTGCCAACCGGTTCTCACCCACCCGCCCGCTGGCGACGATGCCCGTACGCACGCCACCCGGGTGGACGCAGCTGACGTCGATCCCCGTCCCGAGCAACTCCTGGCGGAGGCTTTCGCTGAAACCTCGAATGGCGAATTTCGAGGCACTGTATGCGCTTTGGAGCGGTGCTCCGATCAGCCCGAACACACTGGAGAGATTGACGATGTGGCCGCGCCCCTGGGATAGCAGGGTTGGAAGCAGGGCTTTGGTGCAGTGCACGGTGCCGCCGAAGTTGACCCGCATGATGCGGTCGTAGTCGTCCAGCGTGGTGCCTGAAACCGTGTCGTAGGTGGTGATTCCCGCGTTGTTGATCAGCAGATCGATTCCAGCGTGGCGCGCGGCGATCTCCGCGACGACGTGCTGGACCTGTTGCCTGTCCCCGACATCGCAGACATTTGCCTGCGCGGTGCCACCTTGTTCCCGAAGCGTGTCTACGAGATCGCCGAGCGCTTCGCCGTTGACGTCCACCAGCTCCAGGCTGTAGCCGTCCGCCGCCAGTGTCCGCGCGATCGCGCGGCCAATCCCGGATGCCGCACCGGTCAGGATTGCCACTCCAGGCCCGGCGGCATTCATGGCGCCTCCTTTCATTTCGCGTGATCGTTGTCGGCGGCCGCCCAAGCTGTTGGGAGGCGCAGCCTGGCCAGCAGGGCAGGGTAGCGCTGCCTTCCCTCCCGCCGGAGGCACCCGATGCCTGCAGTAATTCCGCTGCATGGTGACGGTACGAGTGATCTGGAATGCTCGCTATGTGAATCGCCCCACCAGGCCTCGAGACACCGCCCAGAAGACCGTCGAGCCTGTAGACCTGGACCCGCGGGGCGACGCAGATCTGCCCGCAACCTCCGGAGACAAGGATTCGGCCCTCGACGAGGTCACCTACGAACGGGTGTCCACCGTACTGGGGACCGTCGAGCGCGCCGGAAATTGGGAAGTCGCGGATCGCATCCGAGCACGCTCAGTCCTGGGCGCCCTGAAGCTGGATTTCCGGGAGGCAGAGCTTCCGCCGGACGGGATGATCGAGATCCACTGCGACGTCGTTCTCGGCGAGATCGAATTGATCGTTCCCCGGGGCGCCGAGGTCGAGATGCAGGAAGTGATGGCCGTGATGGGCGAAGTGAAGCATGAGAGCGGCCGAAGCGGCGTACGACCGCTGCTACGACGCGTTTTGACGGGGGAGGAGCCCGGAGACCGAGGATTTCCGGGCGCCGATCTCCTGTTCGTGGTGACGGGGCGCGTGATCATGGGCGGGCTCACGGTGAAGAGCCGCTCCGACTAACTCCCAGCGCTTCTCCCTTGATCCCGCGGCGCTGCGTGTCCAGCCGGAATTGGTCCGTCGAGACGCGAGACGATTGGCTCTGACGATCGCCCGGCCCGCCCAGTACCCTTGATCATTCGCAGGAGGGCCCGATTTGGCACGCATACGTCTGCTCTCGATTCGCGAAGCCGGTTGGTTTGCCCGCTTCTTCAACTACCTGTCCCGACGGCGGATGGGCAAGGCTTCGAGTGCTGCTCAACTGCTGGGGCATCACAAGAGGGTGTTCTTCTCCTGGGCGATCTTCATGGCAGGTGTCGACCGCTGGAACGAATTGCCCACCCGTTTGAAGCGCCTCGTGCACCTGCGCGTCGCCATGCGCGTCGGCTGCCCGGCTTGAATCGACATCCACTCTGCCGTGGGCAGAGCCGAAGGCCTGACAGAGAAGGAGATTCTTGGCGTTTCGATGGCCGAAGAATGTGACTCCTTCTCCGAACTCGAAAAGCTGGCGCTCGACTATGCGGTTGCGCTCTCCGATACGCCGGCGGATGTATCCGACGAGCTCTTCGAAGCACTGCGCTCGCGATTGAACGAAGCCCAGCTGATCGAACTCACTGCCACGGTGGCGTGGGAGAACTTCCTGGCGCGATTCAATCGCGGGTTCGCCGTGGAAGCCGAAGGTTTCAGCGAAGGCGCGGTGTGCCCGATTCCCGACCACCGACAACATCCGCATTCCCCGTGAGATCAGTCGGGCTCGAAGTCTGAACGCCGCTCGCGAAGGTGGTCGATGAAACCGACGTGCCAGCTCTCCCGGAGACCCCGGTTTTCGCGAACCCGGCCTCCCTCGAATTCGTTGGCGAGGGCGATCAACTCTTCGGAAGGACGATCCTCTGGAGCACCGATCTCCGGATGGGTCTCTCCGAGCCAGGCGAGGAAACGCGTCATCCGCTTCCGACCCACGGCAACTCGCTCGCCGATCACCAGCAGCCGCACAGGCTGATCGGTGGGGTTGGTGATCGTGTGCCGGATGCCCGTCCCCGGTTCGAAGGCGACGATGTCGTCGGGGCGAAGCGGATGCAGTTCGCCATCGATCCATGCCTGCGGGTTTCCCTCCAGCACGTAGACGCACTCCTCTTCAGTAGCTTCGGCGTGCGGAAGGCTGCTGCGGTGTCCGGGCTGGAGCACCTCGTGGTGGATTCCGAGCCGAGTGAGCCCGAGCGGCCGCGAAAGCGGTGTACGCACTGCCAGTACTTCATCCGAACCGGGCCAACGGACCTTTCCCGAAGCGAGTTTGCTGACGTGCCGAATGAAGTCGGGTCTCATTGGTAGAATCCTCACGGTGCGGGGATTGCCGCGGGCTGGCCGTTCGGGTCGAGGCCGATCCGGTACGTACTCGCCACGGCCTGGAGCAGCCGGTTCGCGAAGTCGATCAATTCGGCCTCGGTTTCTTGTGGGACATGGAGTCGGAAGCGTCGGTCAGCCACGTAGGCATCGATGGCGCGGGCCTGCTTGAAGCCCTCGAGGACGCCTTTGCCCGCGAGTGTTTCCTCGATCTGGCCCCTAACCCACTCGACGTATGCGGGATCCTCTTCTTGCGCGTTGGGTGGGAGGGGAAGGACGATGACGTCCCCGTTCACGAAGACCTGGGTAGGGCGGTCATCGATACCGGTCGGGATCGCGTCGAGGGCTGGAACACCTTCGACGAAGACTGCTTCGTCCAAATCCGGCCGAACGAGCAGTGTCAGGTTCCGCAAAATCGTTGCGTGCTCGTCGAGCCAGCCGCCATGGGTCCCGAACTCTCGTGGCATTGGATTCGGTGGGCTTTGGCTCGACCGGAGCAGGGGCGAGGCGGGACGGCGAAACAGATAGTCCCCTTCGCAAGGAGATCCCCAGCGAAGGGGAGATCCGCGGATGGGTGCGCCGTTCGTTCGCCACTTCTCCATCCGCTCGGCCAGGTGGCGGCGGCATTCCTCTAGTCCGACGGCCGCGACAGCTGGATCGGCCTGGCGCATGAGCTGTTCTCCAATGGCCCAACGAACGTCACTCCGGTCTTCCGTGCGCAGGAGATCGAGGAGGAAAGCCACGTTCTTCCCGCCATTCTGCTTGCCAAAAGCGACGAGGGGGAGCTGAAGCGAAGCCGTATCGCCAAGGATCACGCGTTCCCGGACCAAGGTGGCCAGCCGCTCCGAGTAGACACCGGGTGCGGGAACCTCCTCGACGTATCGGATCAGTGCCTCGTCAGGCACCCCCTCGTTCTCGAATCGTGGAAGGTCGTCGAAGCTCCCGCAGGCGGCGAGGCGATCCCACATCAAGTCGCGTCCGGTGCCATCAGTTTCGTGGGGCAACTGGCTCCTCATCCAGCTGCAGACAGATTCTGGATCCAGGCATGAACCCAGCAGAGCCACGTGGGCAGCTCGCCAACTCACGTCGGATTGGTCCTTCGCTTCCGCGGGAAGAGCGCGAAGAGATTCAAGCACTTGCTGGCGCATCTCCGAATCGCCGCGGCACATCCGGTGGGCCACGAAGCCGTGGAGCGGGAGTCGGAAGGTGGATCCAACGATCTGGGTGGTGCTGAGGAGAGGGTGATCGAGACGAACAGAGAGAGGCTCGTCGAATAGTGCTGGGACAGGCTCGCGGAGGCTCGCCTCTGGGCCGCCCGCATGCCCGGATCGAGGAGCCGCGAGCACCACGAAAGAGAGGAGAGCACTGAGCAGCGCAATGGGTGCTCTTCGCATCACGACCGGTTCGACACCGGGCGCGCCTGAGCGGTTTCAGTCCTTCGGGGGCACTCCAGCCCGGTGCGGTGCTCCCGAGAGCCGACACAGGAGATCACCGTTACCGATGATACGCCCCACGACAGGGCCGACCTCTAGTACCCGGGCAACGTGGAGGGATCGTCTTCCGAACGGTAGAGCCGCTGGATGTCGCTCTTCGAGCTGTCCTGCACCTCGTCACCCCACCACAGCTCCGCTTCGAGCCACAAAGGGCCCAGGGGCGCCGACAGGAGCCGTCGCTTTGCGTCGAGCGGAAACCGCACCTTCAGGGTCTCCCCAGCGGGCGGAGGGGTGTCGGCAGTCGTCTCAGTGTTGGGACGATTCCCGGAACCGAAGTCGCTGCCACTCACCACATCGTGGGCGGCGATATACGACCAGTCGAACTCGGTGTCTTCGGCGAGCGCTTCGGATCGGAACACGACATACACCTCGGTCGGGTCGATGCCCGCCGGCGGCTCATCGAACTCGAGGCGCAGCCAGCACTCGAGTTCACCGGTCATGATGCCGCCTCCGGGGACCATGCTTTCGATGCTGGCATCGCTGCAGGCGAGCAGAGCAACGCCCAGGCTGAGGCCTGCAAGGATTCGGGAAACGCGGTTCAGGGCCATGATGCACCTCCGGCCCGGGATGAATCGTCCAGGCCGAGGTTGGACTGAAGCCCGCGGAGTTGCGTCGATCTCGCCGCCTCGAAGGCGGCTCAGGAATCCCGGCGGTGCGGCCAGGGGATCAAAGCCGGGGTTCTGCGCGAATACTCCGCATAGCCGGGCCGTCGTGCGAGGCTCCGCTTGTCGAGCATCGGAATGCTTGCGCCCAGAAACAGCCCGATCATCGCCAGGGGGCCGGCGACTACCCACCAGACGCCGGGCGCCGACGCGACGGCGAAGAGCCAGAGCGACACCCAGAATGCAATCTCACCGAAGTAGTTCGGGTGCCGGGAAAGACGCCAAAGCCCGAGGTCCATCAGGTCGCCCGGCTGCTTGGTTTCGCCGAAGGCTCGCAGTTGCTCGTCGGCGGCGAGTTCGATGGCGACCGCGCCCAGACCCACGAAGAGCGCCAGCCCATCCAGCATGCCGAAACTGGCGTCGCCGAGCGCCAGTGCAGGGTAGAGCGACAGGCAACCGAGCCAGACGAAGAGCATGGGCCCGCCTTCAACCCCGACCAGATAGACGACCCATTTCGGCACGGGCCAGCTCTGCTTCAGGTCGACATAACGCCAGTCCTCATGGCTGAGGCCCGGCCAGCCCACGACCCAGTTCATCGTGAGCCGAACCGACCAGAACCAGACCACCGCGTGGACCGCAATCTGCCGTGCGGTCAAGCCGTCGGCATCCGAGAGCCCGGTGAACCACAAGGCCGCGAACGGCGGGAGCACGCTCCACCACGGATCGAAGACGGAGCCGTTGTCTGCGTGGAGCGCCGCGACGAAGGTCACGGCCGTGGCGGCTGCGAAGCCGCAGAGAAGAGCCCAATGCGGATGCAGGTCGGCCTGGGCCCACACGAGCCAGGCGGCGGCGATCGCAAGGACGTAGAGGATACCGACGTAGCGAAAGGAGCCGGCTCGGCCGGGACGGGGAGGCATGCGAAGAAGCCTAGCGCGGGAGAGGTGCATGCCGTCTCTCGCCGCTGGTGCGACGGGCTTCGCCGGCCGGGCTTGTGCTACGCATCCCACATGCAGTTCTGGCGTTTCCTCGCCCCGTCGGCCCTTGGTTGGACGCTCCGCCAGGGCCGGGACTTCATCATCGACCGACTGCGTGGTGCTCCACCGAGGCCGCTGCAGGCACGCGACTACGTTGCTGCGCATGCGAAACAGGGAGATCCCGACGACGTCCTTCGCACCCTGGACCGGTTCGCCCGCGACACCCGCTTCCTGATGAACGTGGGCCCCGAGAAGGGTCCGCTGCTCTTCGAACTCATCGCCCGCCTGCCGCGGCCGGCCCGGGTCCTCGAACTCGGTGCCTTCTGCGGTTACTCGGCGATCATGATCACGAACCAGCTCGGTCCGGGCAGTAGTTTGGTCTCCGTCGAGAAGAGCCCGGAAGCTACGGAGGCTTCTCGGGACAACGTGGCCATCGCAGGGCTCGCCGAGCAGGTGGAGATCATCGAGGGCTCGTCGAGTGATCGGATTCCGACCCTCGAGGGTCCCTTCCATCTGGTCTTTCTCGATCACTGGAAGGATCTCTACCTGCCGGATCTGAAGCTCCTCGAGGCCCACCAGTTGCTTGCCCCGGGGTGCATCGTCATGGCCGACAACGTGGGGCCGCTCTTCGGCGCCGAGCCGTATCTCTCCTACGTCCGCAGCTGCGGCCGATACGATTCGGAGAACCGGCCCGCGAAGCTCGAATACTCCGACCTTCCGGACGCGGTCGAGATTTCGGTCTGGAAGGGCGAGGCTGGCTAGACCGGCGCGTCTCGGCAACTCACTGTCAACCGGCATCCGCAGCCGCCCTCGGTGCTATGCTGGTGATCTCTCGACCAGGAGAACCCGATGGCCGATGACCCGACCCGCAACATGATCGACGGCATGCTGGCCCAGCTCGAGAAAGAGGACATGGCGGGCCTCTCCCTCGACGATCTTCGCGATGCCATGGCAGCGCCCGGTGCCGCCGAGACCGTGGCCGAGCTGATGCCGATCGAAGCGGCTTCCGTGCAGCAGGGAGCCCCGGCACCGGATTTCGAGCTGGCCTGGCTGCCGGGCAGTGGCCCCGAAGACGAGACCCTTCGGCTCTCGTCTCATTTCGGCGACCGACCCGTCGCCCTCGTCTTCGGCAGCTATACCTGACCGCCTTTCCGGGCCCAGGCTGGGTCCATCAACCGTATCTATCGCCGCTTCCAGGATCAGGTCGCCTTCTACGTGGTCTACATCAAGGAGATCCATCCGACGGATGGCTGGCAGGTGAAGGAGAACGAGCAGGACGCCGTCCTGTTTGCCCAGCACCAGTCGATGGACGAACGCATCGAGGTGGGCGAGGCGTGCATGTTGAAGCTCGCTCTCGAGCCCCCGGCCGTCGTCGATGAAATGGACGACGCCGTGGCACGGAACTACGCAGCGGTGCCGGAGAGGCTCTACTTGATCGGTGCCGATGGAAACGTCGCGTACAAGGGCGGCATGGGGCCGATGTTCTTTCGGCCCGACGAGTGGGAGGCGGCGATCGAGAGCCACCTCGAGAGCGCGAAGAACTGACGCAGGCCTACCCCTTGGAGAGATAGGCCTCCATCACGGGCTCGAGATGGTCCGGGTTGAAGCCGAACGGGCCGATGCCCGGGTTGTAGATGACGCGGCCTTCCCGGTCGATGAAGTAGATCCGCGTGGGCCGGGCCGTGTAGAGCGTGGCCACGTGGTTGTCCATCTCGTCCACGTAGAGCGGGACGACGCCATCGAAGAGGGTGGCCTGGCAGCTGGCGGCCACCCGTTGTCGCTGGGCAAGGGTCACGGGTTCCTTGACATCGGTGCGCGCGAGTTGGCCAGTGAGATCATTCACGAACCGCTGTGATCGCGATCGACCTAGCCACCATCGATCGCTGGCATGGGCTTCCTTGACGTAGACGACGATGAATTCGACCTGATCGTGATACTGCTCGTAGAGTTCTTTGCCTCGGTGAACACCCAAAAGCGGCCATACGTGATCACCTGAAAACCGGCCATAGAACGGGGAGTCGTCCAGGACGTTGAGGCGGGCGAGGCGGATAGCCTCGCCGGCCATGGCAAATGTCTTGGACGCAGAGAAACAGC
>JAAETT010000472.1 GCA_024228115.1 bacterium | reverse complement strand
GGTGACAGTCTGTGCGGTAGAATCCGGCTTCATGAAGGGGCCCTTGTTGAGGGGAAACGGGTGTCGCAACACGTTTCTACCGCAACTGGGGCCTTCTTCAATTCAAGAACGAGACTTCTTCATGAATTTTCCGGGCTAGACTGCCGCCCAGGTTCGGGTCCTCGATATGGGGGGTCGGCGAAAGGGCTTGCAGAGCATGCAACCTGTCGAAACAGCGGATCGGATCGGCGAGCTGAAACGGATGTTTCGTGGGCGGCCCCTCTCGACGCTGGATTCAGGCGGTCGGGACAACAACTACAATTTGTTGCGGATGGCGGCCGCCGTCGCGGTCATCGTCACTCACAGCTATGCGTTGAGCGGTCGATCCGCTTCGGAACCGCTTCGGGCCGCTTACCCTGATCAAGAACTAACCATCGCGAGACTGGGCGTGATGGTGTTCTTCGTAATCAGCGGTTACCTGGTGACCAAGAGCTTTGTCTCACGGGGCAGCGTGGCCCAGTTCGTCGAAGCGCGAGTGTTGCGGATCTATCCTGCCCTGATAGCAGCCGTCCTCGTCAGCCTGGCGATTGGCGCGTGGGCCAGCCCATTGCCCCTCGAGTCGTTCCTGGCGCACAAACAGGTCACCCGGTACTTCCTGGTCAATACCACCATGCTGCACTATCAGGTGGAATTCTTCCTCCCGGAAGTTTTCTGGGATCTGCCGAACAGGATCGTGAACGGCTCCCTCTGGACGCTTCCGTCCGAGGTGCGCATGTATGTCTTTGTCGGGCTACTTGGCGTGCTTGGCCTACTGAAGACGCGCTTGTTGTTTCTGATGGCCCTGCTCGGGTTGGGCGGCCTATGCCTCTCGAATCCGGCGCTTGCGTCCAGGCTGGTCGGAACAACGTACCTGGCGGTCTACTTTGCCGCAGGTGCGTTTTGTTTCCTGTTCCGAACCGCCCTCCCAATCAGCACGCCGCTCATGGCGCTTTTCTCGCTTCTTGCCATCGCGGCGAGTGGAACACCCTTCTTCAGACCGGGAGTGCACATCGCCGTGGTGTACGGAACGTTCTGGTTCGCATACGTTCCGGGCGGAATCCTGCGTAGCTACAATCGAATCGGAGACTACTCCTACGGCACCTACATCTATGCCTGGCCGGTTCAGCAGCTGATCCTCACGAACAGCCCAGGCGTGACCCCGCTGCCCCTGGCGGCATTCGCCACACTGGCGACCCTGCCCTTTGCCATCGCGTCGTGGCACCTGCTCGAGCATCCCGTGCTGCGGCTGAAAGGGCGCACCTGGATCTCCCGCATGGCCGGAACCCGCGGACGACTGATGGCGATGATCTTGGCGCGGAAGAACCGCTAGCGCGGCGAAGTCGCCGTCTCTGGCAAGTCAAACGAGGCCGGCAGAAAGGGAACCGTTGGCAGCCCACCCGGGGGGCGTCTCCTCGGATTTTCGTCGCGTTCGTCCCAGCCAGCTCCCGACTCCAGTCGTCGCAGGCTGCCTTCGGCGGCCAGGAGTTCGTTCAGGAACAGAACCAGATCGGGCCGATCGTCCGTGGGGAACTCCAAGGTAAAACGCCGATCACCCAGGTAGGCCTCGACGACACGCGGCTGCTTCAGCGCCTCCTCGACCACGGCCGCGAGGCGGAGCACCTCTTCCGGGTCCGGCTCATCGATGTCGAGGGGCACTGGAACGATGATGGCGTCGCCATTCACGAAGACCTGGCGCGGCCGGTAACCCTGCTCGATCACCATCGCATCCAGGGCTGGCAGGCGCTCGACGATGATCGCGTGATCGAGATCGGGACGCACGCGCAGGGTCAGGTTGCGCAGCGCCGTGGCGTGCTTGTCCAGCCAGCCCGCCGCCCTGACACCCGGATGTCCCTTCTCCGGTCGCCGGTCGGAAAACCCGGTCCCTGGTGGAAAGATGCCGCCGCCCGATCGGGAGCACGGATCGCCATAGTGAGGAGGGGAGCCCCGACGTGGAGAACCTCGAGCCCGCCAGGCTTCGATCTTCTTCTCCAGTGATCGGCGGCACTCGCGCCCTCCGATCTTCGCAGCCTCAGGATCACTCAGCCTCACCAAGGTGCGGGAGATCGCCCAGCGAACGTTCTCGCGGTTCTCGCCATCGAGCAGTTCGACGAGCGTGTTGGCAGTTCGATTCCGATCCAGGGAGGCGAATGCGTCAAGCGCTTCGCCAAATCCAGCAGGGTCCCCCTTCTCGATGCGACGACGGAGTACGCGTTCGAGACGCATGGAGGGAATGCCCGCCGACCCCATCGTCCTCGCATAGCGAATCAGTGCCTCTTCCGGAGCTGGCTCCCGCTCGAAACGCGCATGGTCCGGTCTGGCGCCGCAGGTCGCGAGGCGCATCCACAAAAGGTCGCGTCCCGGATGCGCGTTCTCCCCAGGAATCGCCTCCCGCACCCAATCGCACAGGGCCAGCGGGTCGAGGCATGCGTCCAGCAGATCCGCGTGGGCAAACCGCAGCCAGTGCTCGGGCCTCCAGGACCGAGGAGGAGTCTGCGGTGACGAAGGCAGCCGGCGAAGCGAAGCCAGGGTCGCGGCACGAACATCCTCGTCGCCCCGACATAGACGGTGGGCCAGGTAGCCGCGAAGGGGGAAGCTGAACACGGCGCGATTCAGGTCCGTCACGCTGAGCCGAGGATCCGCCGGACCCACAGCGAGGGGGGGCGTCGTAGAGGGATGCCGGGATCGGTGGGAGCCCTGATGAGGAATCCGCACCTCGGGCCTGAGGGGCCACGAGCGTGAAGAGGATCAGAAGCCAGGGTTCGACGCGACAGGAACGGCAAGGCATCGCTACAGCTCCTCATCGATCCACCACCCACTGGTCTTGACACCTGGAAGGCGGAATCGATTCAGGGTGCAGCCAACCCGACTCGGCGGAGAGGCGTGGCTGCGAAACCCATGCGTCACCTCATCTTCGCGAGGTCGACGGCAATGGCCCGCCACAGGGCGAGGGATTCGCGGGTTGGCTCGAACCCGTTGCGTTGGAAATCCCGGTTCGCGGAGTGTTTGGCGATCACGAGATTGCTGTTCGGATCGACGTAGATCATCTGGTTGTAGACGCCGAGCGCCATGAAGTCGCCCTTCCAGTCCTCGGGGAGCCACCATTGGTAGCCGTAGCCCATCGTGTTTTCGCTTCCGGGCTTCGGGCCGGGCATCAGATGCGGGGCGTCCGGGGTGGTGGACGCGGCCACCCAATCCGCGGGCACGATCTGCCTGCCGTTCCAGCGCCCCCGATGGAGGAAGAGCCGGCCGAACCGGGCAAAATCGCGAAGGCTTGCGTTCAATCCGCCGAAGGCCATTCCCATGCCTGTGCCGTCGATCATCCAGTACTGTTGGCGATCACGAGAAACCGTAGAAATCTGATCATCTAGCCGTGGTCGCGCGCGAGTGCTGGTTTCTCGTCAGAACGGCGAATCGGTGTCGGTCGGATCGGTGTCGAGTTCGCGATCGAGAGCCGCGAGGTAGTGTCT
>JAAETT010000471.1 GCA_024228115.1 bacterium | reverse complement strand
GACACTACCTCGCGGCTCTCGATCGCGAACTCGACACCGATCCGACCGACACCGATTCGCCGTTCTGACGAGAAACCAGCACTCGCGCGCGACCACGGCTAGATGATCAGATTTCTACGGTTTCTCGTGATCGCCAACATCTGACCCGACGTCGCCATGCGATCGCCGATTCTCACCAGTGCCGGCGGGTTGTTCACCTGCCCGACTGCCAGGGTGATTGTTTCGGAAACGCTTTGCGCGGGATTCCCAGCGTCCGTCGCGGTGAAGGTCAGCATGAAGTTGCCGACGTCCGCGTCACCCGGAGTCCAGGCGAAGGTTCCCGTACCGTCGCCGTTGTCGACCAGGGTCGATGCTGCGGGTGCACCCGCCACGCCGAGAGAAACGGCATCGCCGTCGGCATCCGTCGCACTCAGCTGGAAGCTGAGCAGCTGGTTCGTGTTCGCCGCCCGGTTCCCGATGGGAGCCAGGGCCGGCGGCCGATTCACATCACCGACGGTCACGGTGATGGCTTCCTGATCCTGGGCGACAGGGGTCCCATCATCCGTCGCCAGGACGGTGATCGCGTAGTTGCCCGCTTCTCCGAAGCCCGGAGTCCAGGCAAATGTGCCCGTACCGTCTCCGTTGTCCTGCAGGGCGGCACCTACGGGCGCGCCAGCGAGTTGCAGGCTCAACGTCCCGCCGTCCGGATCCGAAGCGTTCACCGCGAACTGCAGCAACACGCCCTCATTCACGCTGCGATCACCGATTGCTGCGAGCACCGGCGGGCGATTGACATCGCCGACGCTGACCATGATCGATTCGGTCGCGTTCAGCACCGGATTGCCGTCATCCATCGCCGTGAACGTGATGGCGTGGTTGCCACCCTGATCGAAGCCCGGAGTCCATGCAAAGCTGCCGGTTCCGTTCCCGGCGTCGCTGAACGTCGCGCCCTGGGGAAGGCCCGAGGCCTGGAGGCTGAGCATGTTTCCGTCCGGGTCGCTTGCCATCACCGCAAGTTGGAGTGGTGCACCTTCGCTGATCATCTGGTTGCCGATCGGCGTGATCACCGGAGAGCGGTTCACGTCGCCCACCGAGATCGTCACCGTCTCCGAAACACCTGCCGGGGGCGTGCCATCGTCCATCGCACTGAACGTCACGGCGTAGTTGCCCGTCTCCCCGAAGGCCGGTGTCCACGAGAACGTCGCGGTTCCGTCGGCGTCGTCTACGAAGGTCGAAGTCGCGGGTAGGTTGGCGGTGGAGAAGCTCAGGGCATCTCCATCGAGATCTGCAGCCGCCAGGTTCAAGACGAGAGGATCGCCCTCATTGACGCCCTGGTTGCCGATCGGTGCCAACACCGGAGGTCGATTCACATCGCCGACCGAGATCACGATCGTCTCGGAATCGCTCAAGGGCGGACTGCCGTTATCCGCGACCGTGAAGGTCACGGAGTTGTTCCCGGCCTGAGCGAAGTCGGGCATCCAGGAGAAGGTCGCCGTGCCATTGCCACCGTCGACGAAGCTCGCTCCGGTCGGAAGGTTGCCTGCAGTCAGAGAGAGAGCGTCACCCTCAGGATCCGTCGCGGAAACCGAGAGCGACAGGGTGCCGCCTTCATCCACCGCCTGATTGCCGACGGCCGCGAGTACGGGAGCCTGGTTCGCATTGAAGACCGTGATCGGCACGGTCTCCATGGCGTTGCCCGTGCCATCGCTGACGGTGAACACCACGTTGTAGACGCTGGCCTGGCCGATCGCCGGGGTCCAATCGAAGGCGCCGGTCCCATCGCCGTTGTCAACGAAGGTCGCGCCGTTCGGCAAGGGGGATGCGGAGAGCGTAAGCGTATCGCCGGCGTCTGCATCAGACGCGGTGACCGTGAAGTTCATGTTCTGGCCTTCGGTCCCCATCTTGGCGCCAATCCCCTGGAGGACCGGGGGTTGATTCTGGGCAGGGCAGAAGAAGCCGTAGTTGCTGTTCTCCCAGGCCGCCTTCTCCGCCGCTCGCGCGTTCCCGCTATTCGGGAGCGAGGCAGGAAACGAACTGTCGTGACAGAGCGTGCACTCTACGAAGAAGGTATTCGGGTCCACCAGATCGGCGTAGGGAGTGCCGAGGCCCTGTCCCGAGCAGAACGCGTCGACTGTCGGCCCGAAGGGAGAAGAAGCAGACGTCGCGCTCGGTAGAGCGAGGAGAAGCAGAGCCAGGGCCAGGCACAGCTCGGCGATGCGGGTACGACGAAGAGAAGAAAAGCGCGTCATTGGGGACCTCATGCGGTCGAGAGTTCGCGTCCAGAACGTGGAAACGGGAGTGGGCTGGAAGCTCAATTGCCCATGCAATGGGTGGCGACCTCGCCGAACACCCGTTTCATGCTTCGGCCGCCGCTCTCGAAGACGTCCGCGATGCGTTCGACCTCATCGCGATCCTCTTGCGAGCTGACGGGCCGCAGGCAGATCTGGCTGAAGACTTTTTGAACCTGGCAGACGGCGAATGTGCGACTGCCAGCAATCTCCTGGCCGAGGCTCTTCGGTCCGGCTCCTTCTCCGGGGCCGTTTCCCCAGCCGATGGCTGCGTTGGGGCCGTGCCGCCAGTAGTTCGTCCAGCTGTCATCGGGCGTGACGAAGCCGAGAGGAAACGTGCCGGCGTTGTTGAAGTACTTCGCCTGTACCTCGCCGGGTGTGTAGACGACCCTCTCCGCATCCTGGTCGTATTCGAAGTACGCGAAGGCCTGGGCCAGCGGGTCCATGCCGGTATGACAGCCCGAGCAGTTGTTCAGGAAGACCGAGCTGTCGCCACCGGGCGAACGCGGGATGTCCTGGCGGATGCGATCCGTCGAGCGGGTGGTGTCTTTCAACCCCTCGAGATCCGTGCAGAGATAGTTCAAGACGGTGGCACGCAACATCCGCCGATTCGTACCGGCTCGAAAGAACGCCACACCTGCGGCTCGGGTCGTCATGACGCCCGCTGTCGCGGAGCTCGGCAGAGGGGAGCCCGGCAGTCCGGACTGAGAGACGGCCATCAGCACGGCCGGATCGGATAGATCCGCTCCCGATTCCTCGAGATCTTCGTAGTGCCGGTTGTCGTCGTGGGAATAGGCGCGCTCGACGACACCGGGCGCGCCGATGTAGACCATGTCCGCCGAGAGCACCCGATCGAAAGGCACCTCGTCGCGGATCATTCCGATCGCGGTTGCGGTGTAGTCGTTCAGAGGGGCGAAGACCGTCTCGGCCTCGTTCGTCCAGGGCGTCACGAAGTTCTTGAGCGTCGAGCTGTAGAAGAGCGGATCCTCCATTGCGCGGTAGGCAGCCTGAACAGGCTGACCGGCCTGGATCCGATCCTGCATGACCTGCAGGGTGGCGTCATCGGGAGGCGCACCGATCAAGCGGTCATGCATGCGACGCGCCTGATCTCGGGCGCCTGCCCAGGACGCGGAGGCCATGAGCAGGGAAAGGAACCCCACCAGAAGGAGCTTCCAGGTACGGCCCCGAAAGCTACGGCCCGATTCGAGATATTCCGCCTTGACCATGATGTCTCCCGCGCTCCCGACGAAACAACTCGCCTTCAGAAGCGCAGGGAAACCATCGACCCTGATTCAGGTTTTGCGGGTGACCACGCTCACGGCGACTAGCCTGAATCCCGCGCGCAGACAGGCGGCAGATCGTACGTAGCCGAAGGCTCGAGCGCAGCGGAAGCAGTGGGAGTCACACGAGGAATCCATTCGGTGACATCCGGCACGGAGTGATTCGCGCCTACTTCCAACTCGTCGTGTTGTGGCAGACTTCGCAGATATCCGGGGACGGAATATGCGTCGCGTGCTTGCCGGTAGCCAGCTTGCCGTTGTGACAAGTGAAGCACCCATTGGTGATCCCGGTGTGATCCATGGTGCCACGGCGGAATGCCACGGTGTCGTGGCAGGCTTCACAGCGATCATGAGTGGGGATATGGGTGCGATCCTTGCCGGTCGCTCTTGAACCATTGTGGCAGGCGTTGCAGCCATTCTGGATACCGACGTGGTTCATCTCGGCAGATGCGAAGCGCACGACGTCGTGGCAATCCTCGCAGCGGTTCGACGTCGGCAGATGGTCGCGGGATCTGGCGCTGGCAAGCGTGCCGTTGTGGCAACGGAAGCACCCGTTGGAGATGCCTACGTGGTCGAAACGCGCATTCCGCCAGACAACGGTCGTATGACAATCCTCGCAGCGATTCGAAGTAGGCAGATGGCGCCCGTTCTTCCCTTCCGCCCACACGCCGTTGTGGCAGGCGCCGCAAGGTTCCGTGACACCCAGGTGGTCGAAGCGAGCGTGGCTCCAGGTCGCTGTCGTGTGGCAATCATCGCATCGATTGGAGCTCGGTACGTGGTTTCCCGGCTTGCGCGTCCAACCACCCAGCCCAGCTCCACCATGGCAGGCGACGCAATCATCGGGAGTTGCGCCGAATTCCCCGCCGGGATGACAGCTCTCGCACGCTGCGCGTGCGTGCCCACCCGTCAACGGGAACCCGGTCGTCCAGTGGTCGAAATCGTCGTAGTCGACGACCTGGCCAAACGACGGGAAAGCCAGCAAACACAATCCCATTGCAAGGAGCGGCCCCAGGCGGAGGAGAAGCCTGCGTCGGGCTCTGGAGTTCGTCTCACTCTCCATTCTGCCGCCTCTCGTCCGCTCCGCCCACAGGCAGCATTGCCCGGTACCCCTCAATTTCCCTATTCGACCGATCGATAATGGAACTTGTGACGGTTCTCACAAGCGCGTAGCTCGGACCGTCGATGGACACCTCGGGCCCGACCCTTGGCCCGCAATGGAGCGATCGTTGGGGATCTTGGCAGGGCGAGTGCATAGCATGTGCTGGCGCGCGAGCGGACTGCTTGGCGTGGCGCTTCTTCTCTTGCTGGCACCTGCAACTGCCGAAGCCCAGCCCACCCGCGGTCGCCTGCTGCGCGGGCTCGATCTGCGCACCCTGGCAGACGGCAGCGACGAGATCCGGATTCGAATGGGTGTGCCCATGCGATACCTCCGCCACGCACCGCGGAGCCCTAGCGATCGGATCGAAATCGAGATCACGCCGTTGGGCCAGGATCTCGGAGACCTGCTTGCGCAAGCCGGGGACGAAGCCCTCCGTGCACCAGATGGAGCAGGCAGCTCGCTCCAGGAAGTACGCTACCGGGGCGGGCGGCGGCGGAGTGGACGCCTGGAGCTCTTGTTCGAGCGGCCCGTGAAACTGCGAGTCGAAGAGGACTCGGACCTTCGCAGTCTTCTGGTGGTCGTACTTCCCGCTTCGAAACGTGCGAAGCCGCCCATTGCTCGTCCGGAACCGACCCCTCGTCTTCCGGAACCTGCCCCGCGCCCGAAGGTCGCCAATTCAGACGAAGACCCGTCGCCCGATCTGTCCTCTTCGGAATCGGGTCCGTTGGGCACCCAGGCCGTCGCACCGGCCCTGCCCCCTTCGCCCGTGAATCTCGCCCTCCCCTTCGCACTCCAGCTCTTCGCCGCACCCGCCACGGAAGCGTTGCCGCAGCTGGGACCTTCCGGCGTTGAACCGGGCCACAGCCTCTATCGTGTGACGTTCATGCGAGAGGGTGTCCCCTGGGTTCGCTTGCGCATGGGATTCTTTGCCACGGAGGACGAGGCCCACGCAGCGAAGGACAGGCTCGCGCCCGACTTCCCCACCGCATGGGCCGTCCGGGTCGGCATGAAAGAAAGGCTCGACTCCGCTGAGCTGGAGATCAAGACGGGCTCGGGGCTCGTGAATGCGGACCCGCGGAGCCCTGGGGAGGAATCCCCTGAAGAGCAGCGGGCCGAAACACCACCTTCCCAGGACCCGCGAGGCAGGCAAGACCCCATCAAGCACTTCGCCGCGCTTTCGCCCGCCGATGCGGACCAGGTCGCACAAGTGCTGGCGGAGGGCCGAGCCGCACTCGCCGGAGGCCAGCTGGATCGGGCCGTTGCGCTCTTCACGAAGGTGCTGTCGTTTCCGGAGAACGCATCCACACCTGCGGCGCTCGAATGGCTGGGCCTGGCCCGGGAACGCAATGGGCAGCTCGCCCACGCTCGCGCAGAGTACGAGACCTACCTGGAACGGTATCCGGAAGGTGAAGCGACGGAGCGGGTCCGCCAACGCCTCGACGCACTCGTCACCGCCCGCGCTGAGCCCTCCCCCGCCCTGCGACCCGCGAGTACGAAAGACCGAGACTCGAACTTCGATGTCTTCGGTAGTCTCGCCACCAGCTACCGGCGTGACGAGCGCTTCACCGATGACTTCGGTGATTCCCTGGTCGATTCATCGATCTACAGTGACGTCTTCCTCGGGAGCCGCTGGCAGAACGAACGTTGGGATGTTCGAGGAGAACTCTCGGGAACCCATCTATTCGATTTCATCGACAACGACGAGCGCTGGCGCGTGAACACGCTCTTCGTCGAGGCCGAGGGAATCGGGGTGCCCTGGAACGTGGGCATGGGCCGTCTGCCAGGAAACCGGGCGGGCGTGGTCGGACGTTTCGATGGCGCCGAGGTAAGCTACGAACTCCGCCCGGGCCTGCGCCTCGGCACTGTCGCAGGTTTCCCGGTCGATCCGTTCGTGCGCTCGAGCCCTGATCTGAGCCAACAGCTGGTGGGCCTGAACCTCGAGACGCGCGGCGTCGTGGAAGGCCTCGATGTCGAATTCTTTGCCATCCAGCAATGGGCAGAGGGCTTCACGGATCGCTCGGCCATCGGCGCGGAGTTTCGCTATGCGGCGGATGGCCGCTTTCTGGCTGGGCTTCTCGACTACGACGTCCACTACAACGAACTGAACACCGCTTTCCTGGTGGGCAACCTACGCCTTCGCCCCGACACGGATTTGAACTTCCTGGTCGACTGGCGACGCCTCCCGACCCTGGGCACGCGCAACGCACTCTTCGGACAGCTGGACGATTCGCTCTCCGACCTGCACGATCGCTTCGGCACGGATGAGATCGAAGCTCTGGCGGACGACAGGACGGCACGTTCCCGGTCCGTGAGCGTCGGATTGACCCACCGGTTGAACGAGCGTTTCCAGATCTCCGGCGATGTCGCGATCTCGGATCTCTCAGGAACGCCCGAATCCGGTGGAATCGAGGAGTTCGAGGGCACCGGCCGACAACTCTCCACCTACCTTCAAGCGACCGGCAGCGAGCTCTTCGTCGCCGGGGATGTCGGCACCCTCGGCCTGCGCTGGGTCGATGCTCGAACCATCGAAATCCTGGGCCTCCACTGGAGCTGGCGTTCGCCCATGTGGCGGCGGTTCCGCCTGAACCCGCTGCTCGATCTCGAGTGGAGGGATGCCCAGGATCGCGAGAGCGTGTTCACCCTCCGCCCGGGCTTCCGAATCGACCTCCGCGTTGGCCGGATCACGCTCGACCTGGAAGGCCACTACCGCTGGTCCCGGGGCGAACGCTTCCCAGGGGTTGGAGACGAGCAAGGCTATTCGGTCTTGTTCGGCGCCCGATACGACTACTGAGGCGCAAGAGCACGCAACATCCTGCGTGACCTGGATCACCTCCCCGCACCGAAGATCCCTCGATGCATCTCCCGTCGACACGAGGAATCTTTTTGGGCGACATCGCAACAGCCATGCTCTCTCCCGCGGCCATCTATCTGGTGCCACTGCTGGCGCTGATGCTCGTCTACTTCCGCTCGCGAAACCAACGTGAAGACCGCGCGCTCCGCGATCTCCAACGCATGCAGGCAACCGGCGCAACCGAGCCGGTCTCGATTCATCCGGTCATCAACGGCAACCGCTGCCTGGGTTGTGGATCCTGCGTAGACGCATGTCCCCATGGAGACGTCCTCGGCGTCGTCGGCGGCCAGGCAGAGCTGGTCAATCCGACGAATTGCATCGGTCACGGCGCCTGTGCGGCGGCATGCCCAACGGATGCCATCCGACTCGTGATCGGAAGCGAGCGGCGAGGCGTCAACATCCCGCTTCTCGGCCCGGACTTCCAGACCAATGTTCCGGGCGTATTCGTGGCCGGTGAACTCGGCGGGATGGGCCTGATACGAAACGCCATCGAGCAGGGACGTCAGGCGGTCGAATCGATCACCAAGTTGCCCGGGGTCGGTGACGAACGTGACATGCTCGACACTGTGATCGTGGGTGCAGGACCCGCAGGTTTTGGGGCCTCACTGACCGCACTCCAGTCGGGCCTTCGTTTCGTCACGATCGAGCAGGAACGCCTCGGCGGCTCCCTGGTGCACCATCCCCGCGGCAAGATCATCGTCACCCATCCCGTCAACGTACCGCTGGTGGGTCCGGTCGATATGCGGGCGACCCAGAAGGAAGAGCTGCTCGAGTTCTGGGAGCGGGTCCGAGCCGACACCGGCCTGCGTGTGCGCGAAAGAGAACGAGTCCTTGCCGTCGAACGTCGATCCGACGGCAGCTTCGAAGTGCAAACCGATCGGGCGGCTTTCGAAACCCGGAGCGTACTTCTGGCGGTCGGCCGTCGCGGAACGCCCCGCAAGCTCGAAGTACCCGGCGAAGACTCGAGCAAGGTCGTCTATTCGTTGACGGATCCGGCACAGTACACCGGCAAGCGCGTGCTCGTCGTGGGCGGCGGCGATAGCGCTCTGGAGGCGGCCGCTTCCCTTGCTCAGCAGGAAGGATGCCAGGTCACGCTCTCCTATCGCGGGGACGCGTTTCATCGGGCGTGCCCGAATAGTCGCGAGTTGCTGGAGGAAGCGATCCATCAACACCATCTCGAGGTTCTCCTCGGCAGCAAGGTGGAGGAAATCCGTGCCGATCTCGTCGCCGTTCATACCCAGGGCGGCCATCGGGAGCTGCCGAATGATGCGGTGGTGATTTGTGCCGGCGGCGTGCTTCCCAACGATTTCCTGCACAAGATCGGCGTTGAGATCGAGACCCGATACGGAACCCCCGTACACGCATGAAGCGCACACTCGTCCTGGCCTTCCTCCTGTGGCTCCCGACCGCGGCTCTCGCCGGCTCCGTCGAAGAGATGCAGCTCGCGATCCGTACCCATGACTTCTCCAGAGCGGCCGATCTCTGCAAGGCACTCGCGGACAGCGGAGACATCGAAGCCCAGTACCAACTCGGCGTGCTGTACAGATCGGGCCGAGGCGTTGCCAAGGATCTTGGTCAGGCGCGGGAGTGGCTCCTCCGAGCGGCTGAGGCCGGCCATGTGAAAGCGCAGTACCAACTCGCCCAGCTGTACCGCAACGGTTGGGGAGGCTCTGCCGACCCGGAAGCCGCACGTGTGTGGCTGGTTTCGGCGGCAGAGCAGGGATACAAACCGGCCGCCCGCGCCCTCGCGAAAGCCGCCGCCACAGGTGGCCTCACGACCGCCCGAGATGCGGAGCCGGGCGGCGACGCGGATGCGCGCTTGCTGCGCGCTGTAAAATCCCGCGACGTCGTGGCAGCTCGCGCAGCCCTGCAGTCCGGTGCGGACCTGAACAGCCGCGCGGCCCCCCCTGTGAAACCCGATCCCGCTACGCCTGGGGCTTCGCTCACCCCGCCGCTCCTGCACGAAGCCATCGCTACCGGGTCGGTGCCACTGGTCGAGCTCCTTCTGGACGCAGGCGCAGAGATCGGGGTTCGTGGCCGCGACAACGAATCGGCCCTTCACCTGGCAGCACGCACGGGTGGCGAACGCATGATCCCCCCGCTCCTTTTGGCGGGTGCCGACCCGAACGCGCGAGATTCCCGAGAGGCAACGCCGCTGCATCTGGCGGCTCGGCGCGGCAACCTCCAGATCACACGACAGCTCGCGAAGGGCGGCGCCAAGCTTGCGCAGAAAGACCGCGCCGGGCGGAGTGCCCTCGATCTGGCACTCGCCGGTGACCACCGGGAAACGGCAGCCTGGCTACGTCGAGCCGGCGCGCCCAGCGCCGAGCGGAACACACCATCGCGACGTTCGGCCCGCTGGATTTCCAAGCAGGCCGTTTCCGAAACTGGCTGGACCCCGCTGATGGCGGCGGCATGGCATGGCGATGAAGACCTGGTCCGTTCCCTGCTGCGTGGCGACCACCGCATCCAGGCGAGTGGCCCTGGAGGCCACACCGCGCTGACCCGCGCCGCCTGGGCAGGAGACGTGGTGATCACGGCGCTTCTCGTCGATGCCGGCGCGGACGTACGTGCCCGCACCGAGAACGGACGGGATGCACTCTCCTTCGCGGCCAGCGCAGGCAACGCCCGCGTGATCGAACGGCTCCTATCCGAGGGCGCCGAAATCGATCGGGCCGACGCAACCGGCCGAACACCGCTCTTGTGGGCTGCGGCCAGCGACCATGCAGATGCGGTGCACGCCTTGCTGGCCGCAGGAGCCGATGGCGGCCTCACGGATGCGGAGCACCGGACACCTCTTGCCCTCGCCCTTCATGCGGGCGAAGGTGCTGCCGCGGCAGCACTTCTCGATGCGGGTGCCGTGCCCGACGCCAACGCGCTCTGCGATGCCGCGGCGAGTGATGAGGACCTTGCCTTCCGTGCCTTGATGGACCACGGCGGCAACCCACGGTTGCATTGTCCGAATGGCCTTCCCCTGGTAGCCGTTGCGGCCTGCCAGGGAGACCCGGATCGCCTGAACCGCTTGCTTCGATCGGGCGCTGTCATCGATGCGCCGTCGGAACACGGGGATACAGCACTCGTGCTCGCGGCGGCTCGCGGCCATCTTTCCGTCGTGCGCCTCCTGATCGAGCACGGTGCCGACCGCGACCACCGGGGAGCACGGCGCTACACGGCGCTGATGCACGCATCGGATGCCGGCCACGAAGACGTCGTCCGCCTGCTGCTGGAAAACGGGGCCAGGCTTCGTACCCGAAACGAGGAAGGCGATACCGCCCTCGATCTCGCCCTGCGCAGCGATCACGAAGCCATCGCCGCCCTGCTCTCCCAGCCTCCCGCCAGCGCCGGCTGGCTCGATCGTCTCTAGCCGGACGCGGCCGCGCCTAGCGCTCCAACTTCACTTTCGTCCAGTCCTGCTCGCCGTGGCAACGCCCGCAATCGCGACCAAAGGCTCCGCGATGGACATCGTCGGTGAGATGGCAGATCCCGCACTCGCTCGTCAACTCGATCTTTTCGGCAGCGGGCGCCACATGACAGGTGATGCAATCGACGCCCTCGTGGGCCCCATGCAGGGGGAAGTCGGACTGGGCATCGTGGTCGAAGTGCCAGATCGCCCAACTGTTCGGATTGTGGCAGCTGGCACAGGCCTCGGTCAGGCGCTCTTCGTGCTTGTCATCCGGCCGATGGCAGGCAGCACAATCGGTTTCGGCGTCCGCATAGGCATGCGTCGTATGGCATTCCTCGCAGGCGACGGTGGCGTGGAGGCCCAACAGTGGGAAGTGCGTCAAATCGTGGTCGAATCCAACCGTCTCGGTCCAGGTGTTCTCATCGTGGCATACCGTGCACGCCTCGCCCTGCTGGCCGCGGTGCACATCGTCGGGCTTGTGACACCCCAGGCAATCCTTCTCGACGGGATCTTCGAGTTTCCCAGGATGGCAACTCTCACATGACACCTTGGCATGACGGCCTCGGAGCGGCCATTTCGTGTCCTTGTCGTGGTCGAAGGCAATCTTCGTCCAGCTGCGTGTATCGTGACAATCCTGGCATTGATCTCCGCTTCGTCCACCATGCACATCGTCGGCCTCATGGCAGGCATTGCAATCGGTTGGCGCCGGGTCGTTGTAGAGATGGCCCTTGTGGCAGGCTCCACAATCCACACCGATGTGCTTCCCGTCGAGTGGGAACTTCGTATCACGATCGTGGTCGAAGAGCTGCGTCTTCCATTTCTCGACGTCGTGACAATCGCCGCATTGCGGACCGAAGCTCCCCTTGTGGACGTCCGCACTGACATGGCAGGTGGCGCAGTCGCCAGGTGTCTTCTCGAAACGCTCATCCGCGTGGCACAAACGGCAGGCCGCGTCCTGGTGAGCTCCCTCGAGAGGGAATTTCGTCTTGTCGTGGTCGAAGACCGCCTTCTTCCAGGTCGTGTCCTCGTGGCAGGCGCCACAGTCCTCGCCCAGGCCGCCGCGGTGCACATCATCCTTCTCGTGGCATGAAACGCACTCGACACTCGCGTCGCGATGCTTCTTCTCTTCGACATGACAATCGGCGCAGGGAACGCGCACGTGCGCGCCCTGCAACGGGTAGTCCGTCAGGGCGTGGTCGAATGCGGCTGGATTCAGCCCCACGACGTCAGCCTGCCGTCCCTGGTGATCCGTATGACAGCTGCGACACGCGGTCGCGGCGAGACCCGGTGCCAAGCCGTGAAAGCCCTTGCCGGCCGTGAGATCCGCACCCACGTCCTCATGACACCCGAGGCAGAGCCCGTCCTCGGCGGAACGATCGAAGGGGCGGTGGCAACTCGTGCACTCCTCTTCGTTTTCCGCATGACCCTCGATCACGGGACCGGGCATCAACAATGTCTCGGGATCTGCAGCGCGAAGCCCGGCGGGCAGGATGCAGATGAAGAGGAATGCGGCGAGAGCGCGAACGATCAAAACAGATGCACCGCGAGCACGTGGACCGCCGCCGCGCCGAACAGTAGAAATGCCAGCGGGAGATGAATGGCATGCCATAACGAGAACAACCGTTCCCAGGCGCCAAGCCGGGCCACACGAACGCCGATGGACAGATGGTCCCGGAGGGCGTTCTCGAGAAACCAGAGATCTTCACGACCGGTGCCGCGGAGGGCTGCAATGCAGTGCCGCTCGAGGGCTCGGCTCCGTCCCCCAGCCGTAAAGAAACGCATCATCCCCGCCACCAGCCCGGGTGCACGATCGAGAACCCAATGCTCGTGATCATCGAGAGCCTTCGCCAGCGATGGCACGATTTCGGCGATGCGCTCGATGACACCGAAACCCTCCTCCGCATCATGCTCGAGCTGCGCCAGCGCACGCCGCTCACCGAACAGACCGCGGTGCACCCGTGCGTAGAGGAAGCGTCCGATATAGCCACTGCCCGCGACCAGCAACATGCTCCATAGGGCGACACTGCTGTTGATCGAGCCGAGCTGGAAATTCGAGTGAAAGAGAATGGCCGTGGGGCCGACGATGCCGAGCACCATGTGCACGCGGAACCAGGAACTCACCTTGCCCGCCTCCGCCAGGCTCGCACTGCGCTTCCGCGCCGAGTAGCCGAGAAGAGCCACGAGGCAGAGGAGGCCAATGATTCCGAGGGCGTAGCCGATGCCTCTCTCCGGGGTGAAGTACAGCTCGTCGCGAACCGTCCATCCCGCGGCCAGGAGAAGCCCACATACCAGGCTGGTCAACCCGATCGTGAGTTCGCGACGAGGAGCAGCGTGCAGCCTCTCCCGTGCGACCCGGGCATCCTCGTGAGCAGCGGTCATCGGTCATCTCTCGTCGGTACGAACGTCACCCGCATCCACCCCTGCATCGGCGATTTCCGGGTCTGGGTTGAACCGTGGGGCCATGAGAACCCGAAGAGCTACACCCCGTCCTCGCGCGGGTCGTACTCCACCCGCAGGACCTCGAGCTCTCCGGTTCGCCCGTCCGTGGCGAAGAGAATCCGGCCGTGGCCAGCATATTTCCATTCGGTGCGACGCACATCGCTTCCGAAGTAGAACGGCACGTATGCCCACGCCGTGGCAACGCGGCGCTGGGAGGTCGGCTTGCCGACGGCTGCCCGCACTGCGTCGGTATCCATCCCCACCTCGACCAGGGAGAACTCATGTCCCGGCGGCGGTGCGGAATACGCGGGCTCCCCGGAGCGGAGTTCGTCGGCAGCGCGCGGCGCAGGGTTCGGCGCGCAGGCCATTGCGAACGCGGCGAGCAGGATGGCTCCTCTCGCGCACCCCTTCCGGAAACTCATTGCGCGCGCCTCTGGAGGATCTCGTAGAAGCCGTCCTGCAGGGAGCCGAATAGCTCGGGGACCTGCGGGTGGTCGATCGGCTCCCCGCTCGCATCGGGCAGGAGATTCTGCTCCGACACGTAGGCGACGTAGGAAGTCTGCTCGTTCTCGGCGAGCAGGTGGTAGTAGGGCTGATCCTTGTGCGGACGAACGTCCTCGGGGATCGAAAGCCACCACTCTTCGGTATTCGCAAAGACCGGATCGACGTCGAACACCACGCCCCGGAACGGGAACAAGCGATGACGAACGAGTTGACCGATTCCGAACCGCGCCTCCCTCTCCTCCATGTCCCGAGCGTAGCGAGAGCTACTGGAAGGAGCCGGAAAAGACGTCCTGCACTCGCAACTATCGCCGGATCATCCTGATTTTGCTTCGAAAGGGCGAAATCTCCCTGGGGTCTCCAGATTGTGATTGACGTGGGATTATTTCCCACGTTAGGATCCGATACGTGGGAAATAATCCCTCATTCCCCTACAGGAGTTCGATGATGACATTCCGGAAGATCCGCCCCGCCTGGCTGGGCCTGCTCGTCCTTGGGGCCCTGGCCCTGAGCCCCGCCGCCTGGTCCCAGAGCCAGGCCATCGCTGCCGAACCCGTTCTGATCGAGATCGACCGCGATGCCATCGATTTCCATCGGATCGCGCCGAAGCCGACCGACCCGCCTCTCACCTACGACACGGCCCTCGTGTTCACGAACACGGGCGGCAACGGCGCCCGGGTGATCTGCAAGGCGTTCGACGACAACGGCCAGGGCGTCGGCCGTGCCGCAACCTTCGTTCCCGCCCTGGGCCTGCGCTATCTGCTGGCCTCTGACTTCTCGAATGGCGCGACCGTGTTGGGTCAAATCCAATGTGGCACCCACCTCCATGTCGTCGGCTCGGCGTTCCTGCTCGGTGGACGAGCCGGAATCACCGAGGTGCCCGTGTCCCAGAGCATGGTGGGACGGAAGAAGCGTCGCTCGACGCGCATCCGTTTCCCGGTAGTTCTTGCGCAGTAGATGGCCAGGGTGGCCAGGGTTCGGGGTACTGGGAGCAGTTCTTTACAGCCCTTCAATCTCCCAGACCCCGCTCCGCGAGCCGTCGGCGCCCCAGGGCACCGGCGGCTCGCTTGTTTCGTTGAAGATGGGGAGCAGCGACTGAACGAAGACCGCCTTGCTCCCCTGCCTGACCGGCGCCACGGCCACGCGTAAGTGGCGCTGCGGCCATCACTTCGCGCTGGATTCTGCGGTCGCAATGCCTTCGCTGCTGGCGAAGACCACGTCGAAGGCGGCGGCCGCAATCGCTTCGATATCGACCGGGCCGGTGCGATCCTCGAGGGTGCCGTCCAGCCAGAGCGTGGCGAGGCCATGTGCCATCGCCCAGGTGGAAATCAAGAAGCCCTGGGGATCGAGTCCTTCCACTCCGGTTTCTCGAAGAGCTTCGGCCGCCGCTGCGCTCAGTGTGTCGAAGAGTTCCTGATAGCCACGGGAAAACTCCTCATCCCCGGCGCTGTAGAACTCGGGGCGCCCCACGATGTGGAAATGCGCGGGATTCTCGATGGCGAAGCGCACATAACTCCGGCCCATTGCGCGGTAGCGCTCCAGGGCCGAGTCGCCTGGTTCACCAGCCTCTTTCATGGCGTTGCGGAATCGCTCGAGGGCGTCAGTGGCAAGCGCCGTGAGCAGGGCTGCCTTGTCGGGGAAGTGGCGAGCAGGCGCGCCATGGGAGACGCCGACCTTGCGGGCCAGCGCCCGCAGACTGAGCGCCGCGAGGCCCTCCTCTTCGATGGCTTCAGCAGCCGCGTCGAGAAGTTCCTGGCGAAGGTTCCCGTGGTGGTAGGCCAGAGTGAGCCTCGGTGAGCGTTTATGTTGACACTATCTACATAGCATGATACCTACTTTTTGACAGCGTCCACTTTTGCCCAGTGACAGGGGCGGTTCGAGTGGGAGAAGCATCCGTGACGACGTCGGGTAGCGAACGTACGCAGCCGGGGGGAATCCACCGGCGCGACTTCCTGAAGGCGACCGGCGCATTGGGCCTCTCGCTGAGCCTCTTGCAACTGAAGGCCCTGTCGCCCGATGCGGCCGCCGCCGAGCCCGGCGGTGTGGACGCGGCCATGAGCTACGGCTCCTGGGAAGACGTCTACCGCAACGAATGGCGCTGGGATGCTGTCCACTGGGGCTCCCACACCAACCAGTGCGCCCCCGGCGGCTGTTCCTTCCACGTCTACTCGCGAGACGGGTTGGTCTGGCGCGAGGAGCAGGCGGCACGAACCGAAGCTGCGAACCCGGCCTACCCGGACTTCAATCCCCAGGGCTGCCAGAAGGGTTGCGGCTTCCACCAGGTGCTGGCCAGCGGCGAGCGCGTGCGCTTCCCGCTGAAGCGGGTGGGCGAGCGAGGCGAAGGCAAGTGGAAGCGCATCAGCTGGGACGAGGCGCTCGGCGAAGTCGCCGACGCCATCCTCGACGCGCACGAGAACCACGGTCCCGAAAGCTTCATCTTCGATGCACCGCATATCCACGCGGGAACCGTGGCGCTCGACGGCGCGATGCGCACCACCCGCCTGCTAGGCGCCGTGATGCCGGACATGAACGTCGCGATCGGCGACGACCTCAAAGGCCTGCGTCAGACCTTCGGCAAGATGCACATGGGCTACACCGCCGACAACTTCTTCGATGCCGAGCTGGTCGTCCTCACCAACGCCAACCCGTCCTACACATGGCCGGCGATCTATCATTTCATCACCGAGGCGCGTTACAACGGCACCGAGATCGTGCTGCTGGCCCCGGACTACAATGCCACCGCGCTGGCAGCGGATACCCACCTCCCCCTGCGCGCGGGTACCGATGCGGCCTTCTGGTTGAGCGTCTGCCAGGTCATCGTCGAGGAGGAACTTCACCAGCCCGATTTCGTGCGGGAGCAGACCGACCTGGCGATCCTCGTACGAAAGGACAACGGACGATATCTACGAGCCTCCGACATCGACGGAGGTCGAGAAGATCAGCTCTACTTCCTGGAAGAGAAATCCGGCCAGATCACCAGAGCGCCCCGCGGCAGCCTGAATTTCGATGGTGTGCAGGCCCTCGTCGGAAGCCAGACGGCGAAGCTCGCCGACGGAAGCGAGGTGGAGGTCACCCCCGCCTTCGAGCTGCTGCGCGCCAAGCTCGACAGGGAACACCGACCCGAGCAAGCTTCCGAAGTCTGCGGCATCCATCCGGACATCATCCGCTCCTTCGCCCGCAAGGTGGCGACCAAGCGGACCTGCAGCTTCATTGGCTTCACCTCCGCCAAGCAGTATCACGGCGATCTCATGGAGCGAAGCCTGTTCTTGGCCATGGGGCTGACAGGCAACTGGGGCAAGCCGGGAACAGGCTTCAACTGCTTCTTGATCCCCGAGGCTGGCTTCCAGGCCCTGAGCGCCATGGACGCACCCCTCGAACGCTGGGGGCTATGGCGTCTGATTGCCCCGGCCATCGCCAAATCCCTTTGGCTGAAATGGAAGGATCCGGATCTCAGCGACGAGATGGTGAGCATCGAAATCCAGAAGGAGGCAAGCCGGGATTTCGGTTCGGTGCTGCCGACCTTCTTCATGTACAACCACGCTGGATACGACGAGCTCTGGGACCGCCCCGAGTGGCAGGACCCCGCCCTCGACCGGACCCATGGCGAGTACATGAAGGAATCGGTCGAACGCGGCTACTGGGACGAGAAACTGACCGGCCCAGCACTCGACCATCCACCCCAGGTGCTGATGCTGATGGCACACAACCCCTTGCGCCGGGAGCGCAGCGCTCAGCAGACCTACGTGGAGAAGCTCTTCCCCAAGCTCGAGATGCTCGTCGCCGTGGAGACGCGGCTCTCCTCCTCCGCGATGCACTGCGACATCGTGCTTCCGGCGGCCTGGTACTACGAGAAGGCTGACCTGACACTGACCTTCGGCATGAATCCGTACACCTGCCTGATCGAACAGGCGGTCAAGCCCCAGGGCGAGGCCAAGCCCGAGTGGGAGATCTTCACGGGCCTGCACCAGAAGATCGGCGAGCGGGCGGCTGCGCGAGGCCTCACGTCCTTCGCTGACCGCAGGGGCGACACGCAGCGTTATGCCGACCTTCACAAGCGATTCACGATGGATGGCCACCTGATCCACCACGAGGATGTGGTGCGAGAATTCGTGGCGATCGCCGAGAACACGGGCGTCTTCCCCAAGGGTTTCGATTACGAGAAACTGAAAAAGGAAGGCCAGGTAAGAGTGACCGGGATCGGCGAAGGTTACGCCGGACACGCCGCAGCCAACGAGGTCGACCCCGACGCCCCCTTCTACTCGTTGCGCTGGCATGTCGATGACAAGCTCATCTATCCCACCTATGCGCGCCGCGCACAGTTCTATATCGACCACGAGTGGTTCCTGGAGGCGGGAGAAGCTCTCCCGACCCACAAGGAAACGCCCCCGGTCGGCGGCATGCATCCCTTCCGGCTGATCAGCGGCCACATCCGTGGGAGCATCCATTGCCTGCAAGCCGCCAACCCCCACTTCATGCGCCTGCATCGCGGCCAGCCCGTGATCTTCCTGAACGACCAGGTAGCCGCCGAGCGGGGCATCGAGGACGGTGACATGGTTCGCATGTTCAACGACCTGGATGGGACGGAGGTGATGGTCTCGACGTCTGCCGCCGTAGGGAAGGACCAGGTCGTGATCTACATGTGGGAGCCGTATCAGTTCAAGAACTGGAAATCCCACGACGCCATGCTGGTGGGCCTACCTAAGTCCATCCAACTGGCGGGCAACTACGGCCAGCTGGACTATCAGGTGACGTCGGGCGGTCCTTCGCCTTCGAGCGATCGGTGCCTGCGGGTGGACATCGCGAAGGTCGAGATCGCCGCGACGGAGGGGCCGTCATGAGCAGCACCATTCCGACCAAGCAGGAGCTCAAGAGTTCGAAGCGGCAACTGGCCACCGTGATCGACCTGAGCAAATGCATGGGCTGCCAGACCTGCACGGTGGCCTGCAAGAACCTCTGGACCCAGCGCCCCGGCACCGAGCACATGCGTTGGGCCAACGTGGCCACCTGTCCGGGCAAGGGCTACCCGCGAGAGTGGGAGAGCAAGGGCGGTGGCTTCGACGCGGAAGGACGGCCGCAGCCGGGCGAACTCACGACCCTGGTGGACTGCGGCGACAACTTCCAATTCAACCACCACGAAGTGCTCTCCGCTGGCAACGCGCAGAGCAAGAAGCTCGAGCCGCGATCGGCCAGCGGAGAAGCTCCCACGTGGGGTTACAACTGGGACGAAGACCAGGGCAAGGGCGAATGGCCCAACCCCTACTTCTTCTACATGCCCCGCAAGTGCAATCACTGCAGCAACGCACCCTGCATCGACGCGTGCTCGCGGAACGCCATCCTCAAACCTGAGGACGGGATCGTGGTGATCGACCAGGATCGTTGCGAAGGCCATCGCCACTGCGTCGAGGCCTGCCCCTACTCGATGATCTACTTCAACCCGGTCACCCAGAAGAGCGAGAAGTGCATCGATTGCTTCCCGCGGGTCGAGAAGGGCATCGCACCTGCCTGCAATCGCCAATGCGTGGGGCGGACGCGAGCCTACGGTTATCTCGATGATTCCGAGAGCCAGGTGCACAAACTCGTACGGGTATGGAAGGTGGCGTTGCCGCTGCACCCGGAGTTCGGCACCGAGCCGAACGTCTACTATGTGCCGCCGATGTCGCCCCTGGCCTACGACGACGATGGCCGACTGACCGAGGCCGGGCGCCTGCCGATCGAGGTACTGGAGGGCTATTTCGGCCCGGCCGTGCGCCAGGCCCTCGCCACGATTCTCGAGGAACGTGAGCGTCGCAAGCGGGGTGAGCCCTCGGAGCTGATGGATCTGCTGATCAGCCGGCGCTGGCACGATCGCTTCGCAGAGTTCACGGCGGAGCCGATCTGATCGCCGCAGGGCGCCGACCAGGAGGATGAGATGGCAAAGGTGAAGCGCATCGCGGCGGCCAACCAGAAACTCCTCGAAATCGACGGAGCCGCCTGGACGGGGCTCCAGAGCGTCGGGATCGATCTCATCCCTGCACCCGTGACGATGGCAGCGAACGTCTCCGGCCAGATGGCGCTCAGTCAGAACCACGGCAAGGTACCCCGGGTCGAAGCACGTCTGGCGCATAACGGCGAGAGCCTCAGCGTCCGCCTCTCGTGGCAGGATGACCAGAAAGATGACCAGATCGGGGATCTGGATCGCTTCGCCGACGGAGCCGCCGTCATGTTCCCGCTGCAGGGAGAGGCCAATCCGTTCACCATGGGCGACGAGCAGCGACCGGTGAACGCCTGGCTGTGGAGGGCCGACCGCACGGAACCCTTCGACGTGATCGCGCGAGGCTACGCCACGAGCCAGAGGCGGCCGGCAAGCTCCAGCCAACTCCGCGCCAACGCGCTGTATCGCGACGGGGGGTGGCACCTCGTCTTCCAGCGCCCGCTTCTCCCCGGTGGCGGGGAGTTCACTCGTTTCACGCCGGGTGAACCCGCCAGGATCGCGTTTGCGATCTGGGAAGGCAGCAATGGGGAACGCGCGGGCCAGAAGGCCGTCTCTGGCGCGTTCGTCGATCTCGAACTGGAGGTCTGAAGCATTTCGAGCGCAGAGAAGGAACCGTCTACCCCGAGCATCACAAGAAGTTCTTCGGACGGGACGAGATCCAGGCGATGCGTCAGACCTTGATGACCGAGGGGACGTTCTCGGATCGTAGACCGCTCATCTAGTCCCCTGGGCTAGCATGCGCCCGTGACACTTTCCGTCCTGACCCTGAACATCTGGCACGATTCGGGCCCGTACGAAAGCCGGGTCGAGCGGATTCGCGGCTGGATCGACCGGCTGGACCCGGATCTGATCGGGTTCCAGGAAGTGCTCCGGGCAGATGGTGGAAACGACCAGGTCGCTGAACTGCTTGGCGACCGTCCGTACCAGATCGACTACGTCGAGGGCTCCCGCTACCAACGGGAAGGTTCGAAATTCTCCCCGGGTGGCTTCGGCAATGCCATCGCCAGCCGATGGCCGATCAAGGATCGCGAGACACTCGTTCTGCCGGATGCGGCCGCTGCAGGCAGGGCCCCAGATGCCGAGACGCGAGCTGCGATCTCCGTGACGATCGATTCTCCCTTCGGTGAGATCGGCTTTACCTGCGCCCATCTCCATTGGAGGCTCCGCGATTCCGTCGTGCGCGAACGACAAGTCGTGGCACTCGGCGAGTTCGCCTTGCGGCGGCGCCCGGCGACCGGCTTTCCCCCGATCCTGGTTGGCGATTTCAATGCGGAACCCGAATCCGCGGAGATCCGCTACGTCTCCGGCCTGCAATCCCTGGAAGGACGAAGCATCGCACTCCTCGATGCGTGGAAGACCGCGGGCAACGGTGGGGCCGGCTACACGTGGGACAACACGAACGCCTACGCCCGCCTTGAACTCGAACCCAACCGCCGCATCGACTACATCTTTGCGGGGTTCCCCCTGCGAACGGGTGTCGGCCAGGTGTCGTCCTGCCGCCTCGTCTGCAACGACGAAAAGGACGGCGTCTGGCCGGCCGATCACTTCGGCGTCTACGCCGAGTTCCGGACGGATCCCATCCCCGGATTCGAGGATCGCTGGGGATTGGTCGGCGGAGACGATGTCGACGCTGATCGCCGGGCCTAGCCTGGCCACTCTCCTTCAGACGTGGATTCGGGGCCGCCGTGTACTCCAGCCAACGGCTTGTTCCAGCTGGGATGCCACACGAATCAGTAGATCCTCCCGCCCGAAGGCGGCGACCAACTGGACGCCGATCGGCAGTCCCGCGTCATTCATGTGCAGAGGCAATGAGATGGCCGGCTGCCCGGTGACGTTGAATGGTATTGTGAATGGCAGTAGCCCCCCGGACCGCATGAAGGCATCGAGCGGCTTGGCTGGATCCGGGCACATCTCGCCAACACGTGGCGGCGGCGCCGCAATGGTGGGTGTGATGAGCAGATCGTGACCCTCCTCCCACCAGGCCGCGACGCTGCGCTGGTAGCGGTGATTGGCTTCGACCGCCTCCAGGTAGCGGGACGCGCTCACGTCTTGCCCGATCTTTGTGACCGCCCAGTTGTCGCTATCCATGTCGTCCGGGCCGAGCTTGCGACCGAGCAACTCGCCGAAACTCTCGATCGCCCGAGCCTGCGAACTCGAGATGATGACCAGCGAGTGCGGCATCAGCGAGGATCCTGCAACCTCCTTGGGATGGGATCCGTCGATCTCGTGCCCGAGGCTCTCGAGGAGGCGACCGGCGTTCTCTGCAGCCAGGGCGCAATCGGGATGCACTTCGATCTCTTCGTGCCCGGACAGCACGCCGATGCGTAGTGCGCCTGGATCGGCACCGATTTCCTGCATGTAGGGACGCAGCGGCGGTTCGGCCCCGTACGGGTCACCAGGCATTCTCCCGTGCACGCAGTCGAGCAGCGCGGCGGTATCGCGAACACTGCGCGACACCGCGAATTCGAAGGTCATCCCAGCCCAGGCCTCGCCAACGTCGGGGCCCGCGGAGATGCGCCCACGGGTGGGCTTGAGACCCACCAACCCGCACTGGCTGGCGGGATTCCGGATCGATCCTCCCCCGTCGCTTGCGTGCGCGATCGGGACCATTCCCGAGGCCACCGCGGCCGCAGCACCGCCACTCGACCCTCCGCTGGTGTGGTCCGGATTCCAGGGGCTGCGGCAAGGGCCATAGGCCTCGGACTCGCTCGTGGCCCAGGCGCCTAGCTCGGGGACATTGGTGCGACCCACCACCACGAGCCCTGCCTTTTCGAATTTTTCGACGATATGCGAAGTCGTCTTTGCCCGGATACCAGCGTCGCGCAGAAAACGGCTGCCCCAATGGATGGGATCGCCTGCCCGATTGCCGCAGGCGAGATCCTTCAGCAGGAAGGGAACACCGCGAAGCGGACCATCGGGCAGCTCGCCCATGGCCTCTTCTCGGGCCCGTTCGAAGTTCTGGTGGATCACCGCGTTCAAGGTCGGATCGAGCTCGCCAATCGCTTCGATTGCAGCCTCGACCAGCTCACTCGCAGAAACCTCGCCACTGGCAACGAGCGCAGCCAGGCCAAGGGCGTCATGAGATGCGTACTCTGAAGGCTTCATCGAGGGTTCTCCTGGAGTGCATGGGGAAGCAGAAGACCAAGGCATTCGGATTCGCTGATTCCCACAGCAGCAGGGCCCAGCCTCTCTACGTGCTCGGTTCTTCTCTTCGGGTCAGGCGACGTGGGTGGTAGAACCACAACAGCGCAGCGACGGCGAAGAGCAGAGGCACATCACCCAACAGGTGCATCAGCTCGCCGTCCTGGGCGATGGAGTCGTAGGTCATCACGCCACCGTGAAGGATGCTCGAGAGGATGGTGAAATCGATCAGGATCGCATTCTTCAGCGGATCACGGGCAGCCAGGATCATGCAGATGCCTAGCGAAACGTAGATCGCGATGATCATGCGCTCGTACGGCGCGTGTCCGTGTGGATGGCCCCAGCGGAAGCCAGCCGGCCAGATTTCGAACGCGAAGGGGATCGTCAAGATCAGTGCCACTCCGAGCACGACCATGAAGATCGACAGACGTCTCATCGCGATCGGGGGTGCCGTACTCATCTCGCGAACCTCTGCCAGTCTTCGAGGATATGGTGGGCCGTGCGGTCGCCGAACATCGCGGTCGTGATCTGGGGCGGAGCGCCGAGGGATGTCGGAAAGACGCTCATATCGGCCACGAAGAGGCCCTCGACCTCGTGGCACTCGCCGAACGGGCCGACGACCGACGAGCTGGGATCCGCGCCCATTCGGCAGGTCGATTGCGGGTGCGTGGCGGCGGTGACGAGCTGCCCATGCCGAGCACCGCGCCGGGTGATCTCGGTGAGATCGTCGCCCCGCTCCAGCATCAGCGGCTCCGGTTTGTAGGGGAGCAGGACCTGGCGCGCACCCGCCGCGAAGAGCACCTCGGCGCAGTGCAGGAGGCCCTGCGCGATCTGCTCGGCGTCGCGTTCTTCGAGCACGTAGTCGATGGCCGGCTTAGAGAGGGAGTCACCACTTCGTACCCGGCCGGATGTCTGATCGTGCAACAGCACCAGCAACCCGGCGGTCTTCGCGTAGTCACGCATCATCGCGCTATGGGCACGTCCGAAGCCAGGTGTGGTCGCCGCCGTCATGCCGGGGAACTCGATGATCGGCATCAGGATCACGCCCGAACGGGGGTCGCGTTCGAGATCGATGAACTCGTCGATGTAATAGCTCTGCGGAATGCCGCGGTAGGCGTGGATCTCCTCGTCAAAGATCCCGGTGGCGATCACGGAGGGGTGCAGGTGAAGGTTTTCGCCGACCTGGCCTCCGCTGCCGGCAAGCCCGCTGCGGAGCAGAAGATCCGGCGAGTTCACCGCGCCCGCCGCGAGCACCACTGCCTTGGCCCTGATTTCGATGGAGCCGCGGTGCGTGCCACCCGGGCCGATCGCATGCCCCAAGACCCGCTTCACGCGGCCGCCCTCGGTTTCGATGCGCTCCACGCGCGCATCGGTGTAGATGCGAGCACCGGCAGCATCGGCACGAGGCACGTAGGTGACCAGCATCGATTGTTTCGCATCGTAGCTGCAGCCGAGGAGGCAGTATCCGGACTGTACGCAGCCCTTGCGATTGTGCTTCGTCACGAAGCCCGAGTAACCGAGCTTCTCGGCGCCGCGGCGGACGATCCGGTTCAGCTCGTTCACCTCGTCCTCGCGGATCTGCACGACGCCGAGCCCCTTCTCGACGCGGGCAAACGAGGGCTCCAGCGCCTCGGGCGTGAGCTCTGAGAGGCCATGATCTTCGCGCCACATGCGAAGGATCGCATCCGGAGTACGGAAGCAGTAACAGAGGTTGTGGACGGTGGAGCCACCGACGCTGCGGCCCTGGAGGATCTGCACCGCGCCGTCCTGCGTCTGGCGCATGCCCCCTTCCTCGAAGAGCTTCGGGAGCATCTCATCTTCACGTTGATTGAAATCCCGAGCCGACCAATGCGGGCCCTGCTCGAGCACGACGACGGAACGCCCACCCTCCGCAAGCTCGGCGGCGGCCACCGCACCGCCGGCCCCCGAACCGATCACACACACGTCGGCAGTCTCGACGAGATCGGCCCCTCGCTCGGCCAACGAGACGATCACGAGCCGGCTCCCTTCTTCAACAGCGGGCCCTGATAGCCGATGCCGGGCCAGACCCCTTCCTGGCCGTAGTAGCCTACGAAGGCCAGGTTGCGAAACGCGGCGTACGCCTCACGCCGAAGCGAGATGCTGCTGTTCATCCAGCAGCGAATCGACGCGTCCTGCGCTTCTGCATCCATGTTCGTGAAGCGCGTGAACGTGAAATCGAAGACGATCGGCCCCCACTCGAAGAGGCGAAGGGCGAGCGGCAGATCCTGGGTGAGGGAGGGGTCGAGCTGACGGAGCAGCCGGTCGATCGCCGCGATCGCTCCCGTCTCTCGAACGGCCGGCGCCTGGGGATCGTCACTCGCGACCATGCGCTCGACGATCTGCGTCAGGACTTCGGTCTCGTCTGCGGAAAGAAGCGGGGGAAGGCCCTTCGCGCCCTGCGACGCGATCGCCGGTTGCACCCGTAACTCCGAGAGAGCTGTCAGGCTCGCGATCATGCCTGCGCTGCGCAGGAATCCTCTACGCGTGAGGGGTTGCCAGGCTCCTTGCCCGCCGGTTTCCGACTCGGCCTCCAACACGCGGGAAGCCTATCTCAGCTCCTCCCGGGCCGCATCCTGCAGTGTTTCGAGAGGACCTGAAGCCGGCGCTGGCAAAGCCTAACATGACCCAGGCAGAAGCAATCGCACCACCAGATCCACATGGCTCTCGACGGCAGCCGGATCCCGGGAATCCTGTCCTGTCACCAACGAAAACTCGGCGGCCTGAGAGAAAATCGCAGTAGCGCCCACAAGCACATAGGTGAGTTGAGCCGGGTCCGATTCGGGAGCGAGCTGCGGAAGCTCGGCGCTGAACAGCAGGAACTCACGAACGAGCAGGCGCACCCGGGTGGCAGAATCCACGCCGTCGAGGCCGTTGGCGCGCGTCGCAATCCGCTCACTGCAACCCCAAGAAAAGATCGTCCGCGACAGCCTTCCAGAGTCCCAGCTTGGAGCCGTAGTGGTAGGAGATCAGCTGCTGCTTGACGCTTGCCTCTTTCGCGAGCGCCAGCCCCACCTGCGCGAGCATTTTCGGGGCTGGGGCTTCGAGAAATGGGTACCGAACGGAGCGATTTGCACTCCCCGCTAGAGCCATTCCAGTTTGCCTAGACGGAGGTCAACTCCTCCACAGCTCTTCAGCCAACAACGTCTTTGGGACCCACAGCTAGCTCCAATCCGTCGTATTGAGGTGAAGGCCGGACATTGAAATGGCCCTGCGAGTGTAGATGAAGGAGTTACGAGGCTTCTCCACCGACACCCAACAAGGCCACTTCAGTGCGATTGATTCAAGGCTCTATTCGGACTCACGTCAAGGGTTTTCTTCCGGTCGTCTGGACCGACGAGGCGCTTTCAGCGCACGGCGG
>JAAETT010000470.1 GCA_024228115.1 bacterium | reverse complement strand
GCTGTTTCTCTGCGTCCAAGACATTTGCCATGGCCGGCGAGGCTATCCGCCTCGCCCGCCTCAACGTCCTGGACGACTCCCCGTTCTATGGCCGGTTTTCAGGTGATCACGTATGGCCGCTTTTGGGTGTTCACCGAGGCTTCACCCGCCCAAGTTCCGGAACATCTACTGAGTGGTCTTTTCTCCAAGTACTGGTGCGATCAATATGCATGCGAGAAAGCTGGAGATTGAACTGCGGAGGCAGAGGCTACCCCTCCTATGAAGTCCAAATGGGCCTGCTGGCGCGCAAGCCCAATATTGAAGTGGTCGCGGCGAAGTCGAGCGGGGCACCGTTGAGCTTCCTTGAACGTCCGATCTGCAGGATCATTGGGCGGAAGCCCATCTGCTGGATGCCGGACAGGAAGGGCGGGGGCTCTCTGCGGGGCTGGGATTTTTCCTTGGGGAAGATGACCCGGATGGCTGCATCGTTCGATGATCTCCTCGATGTCGAGGAAGACGATGCAGGGGCGATCCGTCATCACGGCTACGGCCGAGATGTCAATCGCGACGAGTTCCTGACCTGCCTGAGAAAGCTCGCGGCAGGAAGCGGCTGACGACCAGCATTTTGGCCACACAAGACAGCGACTACCATTATGTCACCCCGGAAATTCGGTTGCGTCTAGGGCACAGAAGACACGGCGCGACCTATTGACCTAACTCCCAACGTGATGACAACCGCCGAGTTGCTCGTTCAGCGGACGTATTTCCCCCGCAGTTCGTTGAGTTCGGGTTGGACTGGCGTGCTCAACGGGCTCGCGGCAGGCTTGGCGCACGCCACCCGCATTGTGACCCGAGCCCAAGGGACGTGCATCCCGACCGTGTAGGTGTCTCGCCAAAGGATCGTGTAGTGCTCGCATCCATTCCGCTCAAGTAGGTCGAGGGCACGAAGAAGGGCGAGTTCCTGGACTGTAGGCACCGACGTGTTGTCATTGCCTTTGTAGAAAACCTCCCAGACGCCGGGTGCGATCTTCTTGTCTTGGTATCCGCCAATCAGGCCATCTTCTGGGTGGTATCCCGTGACGCAGGCCACGAAGGCGAGAGCCGAGCTGATCAAGAAGACGAGGGTTGTGCCGCGCCGGAGTCGTCGTCGCCAACTCTCGGGCCCAATACTGGGCTCCACAGCTAACGCATGTTGGCGATCACGAGAAACCGTAGAAATCTGATCATCTAGCCGTGGTCGCGCGCGAGTGCTGGTTTCTCGTCAGAACGGCGAATCGGTGTCGGTCGGATCGGTGTCGAGTTCGCGATCGAGAGCCGCGAGGTAGTG
>JAAETT010000469.1 GCA_024228115.1 bacterium | reverse complement strand
GCTGTTTCTCTGCGTCCAAGACATTTGCCATGGCCGGCGAGGCTATCCGCCTCGCCCGCCTCAACGTCCTGGACGACTCCCCGTTCTATGGCCGGTTTTCAGGTGATCACGTATGGCCGCTTTTGGGTGTTCACCGAGGGCGAAATCGATGCGGAGAGGTGGAAAGCACTGGTAGCTGGCCCGGCGAGAACGAAACAACCGACCAATGCGAGCATGAACCACAAGCGACGCTGAAGTCCTCCGTTGGCAGCACGGGGCCCGAGGAGGACGCCGGCAAGATCCAACGCCGCGACGACCAGAAGTTCACCGGCAGGACCCATCGTGAGTTGCTCCGTCGTTCAACTCGTGGGGAGCCAGCCGAGGATGTCACCCTCGTATCACGATACACCGCCATGGGGAGACCTGGAACTCGTTTCGGCTCGCCTGGCACCTCGGGCTCCTCTTCGCTTCGGTTGAGCGCCCCAGGGACAAGAAAAAGAACCGGCGGATAGGAATTCCAACAGGGGATTCATGTCCGATAACGGGATGACTTGACAAGCACACCCACCGGGGGAGGTGAAGGACGGGTCGCTGACAGCGGGTCACGGTTCGTGCAGCCATCGCGAGGCTTCCCCCGGAAGCCCCGAGACCGTTCAGTTAGGCCGATCCGCGCATCCGTTCGAAGCGAATTCGGCGCAACACGCCCGATAGCGGGCCGTTGTCCCTTTCAATCAACAGGTTGCGAGACAAACTGAACGGTATTGGATCTAGCCAGGGCCGAACACTTCGAGCAGCGAAGCCTCGCCCGGGACGCCAATGCGCAACGGGAAACCGTAGAACCCGGTGCCCCGGTGCACATAGAGCCGGTTCCTGCCGAGACCGAAGAACCCGTGATCGGGCCAGCGGCTGCGAGAAAGCACTGTCCAATCGAGGCCAAAGCTGACCAGGCCGACCTGTCCGCCGTGGGTGTGCCCGGAGAGCACCAGATCAGCCTCGCCATCCGCGAGATCGGCAAAGCCCAACGGATCGTGGACGAGCCATAGGCGAAGGTGCCCCTCCCGCCGGGGGAAGCGCGCGGCCAGGGCACCGAGGCGTTCGGCACGCTCCTTCCGCGCCCAATCAGCCCCCACCAACTGGACCGGCCCGGCAGGGGTCAGCGCCACGGCCTCCTCATCCATCAACAGCTTCGCCCCGCAGGCCCGGAGAGCCGCGCGCACTTCTTCGGGCGCCTCGTGATCGTGGTTGCCGAAGATGGCGAAGCATCGGCCCTCAGCCGCTTTCAAGGGTTCGAGTGCCTTGGCCAGGGCACCTGCGGTGGCGTTGCCTTCCATCGTCAGAAGATCCCCGGTGATCAGCACCAGATCCGGCTGGTGGGCCAGGAGTTCTTCAATGCGAGCCCGCAGCCGATGGATCGGCTGCCAGGGGCCCAGGTGGGGATCGGCAATCTGAACCATGCGCAGTGGGCGCTCCAGGGTCGGCGGCGGTGGGCGCCGGACGTGCCGTTCGACCGGGAGACGAGAGGTCTCGGAGTAGATCCTACGATCCAGGACGATTCGCACGATCTCTCGCCGGAGGCCTAGGGAAGTGGCGACCGAGAGCGCGACAAGCGCGAGAGGGAACAGCCCAAGCCAGCCCAAGCCGCTGGCGAGGCCGGCAAAGCCCACCGCATCGGCACCCAGGCGCAGCGACTCCGTGATCAACAACCAGGGCCCGGCCACGGCGCCAAGCGCCAGGAAGGCCATTCCGGGCAGGGAGACCCCCCAGCGGAAAGTGCGGGGCCGGAGCCGTGCCTTCACCAGGGATGCGAAATGAAGCCCCGTCGCGAGCATTCCGTAGACGAACGCCCAGCCCACGCCCCAGCGAAGGCCATCGGGCATCTGAGCAGCGCTACGGGCGGCCAGGCCCAGGGCACCCGGGAAGGAGATCAACACCAGGACCAGCGCGAAGATCGCGTAGGTGCGGCCCCGGAAGCGCCCTGCGTAGAGCGGCAGGCCCACGCCGATGCCAAGGGCGAGGGAGGGGAGGAGCCAGGTGGGCGGGGCGAACATGAGCACCGCAGGGTAGTGGCCATTCGCCCCAGGCACCCGAGCCCGGCCCCAGGGTCGCTTCATTTGGGCATCACATGGCCGAGCTACCTCTTGCCGAGAAGGTTGGCGTACACCGAGCCAACACCTACCCCCGGAGGCCTTCCTCATGAACGACGTGCAGCGACTCGCTCCCCGCCCCGAGACCCACGAGATCCGTGTCCGCTTCGCTAGCCGAGCCTCCCTGGTGGCCGGCCTGACCCGCGCCCAGAAGGAGCCGTGGGTCGAGCGCGCTCGGATCGATCTTTCGAGCCGGGAACTCGTCCTGGCCATGGCGGGCGGCGACGGCCATGTCAGGACGGACAGCCACAGCCTCGTTCACCCGCACCTCCAGCTGGTCCCGGCCCTCGTGCAGGAAGGCGCTGCGGCCTAGGCCCACGCCCGCGAGCCCTGTTCGGCTGAGCCGGTAGGATGGGCGGATGGCCGAAGCCAACGCTCCCGACCCGACCGCCGTCCACACCTACCTCGCAGATCTCCAAGACCAGATCTGCGATGCCCTCGAACGCGAAGACGGCCGAGCCCGCTTCAGCCGCGAGGAACGGCCCGGCCCGGGTGGCGGCTTGGCGCGACCGCGTGCGCTTGCCGATGGGGCCGTGATCGAGAAGGCCGCCGTGCACTTCACCCACGCCAAGGGCCCCGGGCTGCCACCGGCGGCGACCGAACGGCGACCCGAGCTGGCCGGCGCACCCTTCGAAGCGGTCTCGCTCTCGATGATCGTCCACCCGCAAAACCCGTACGTCCCTGTCACCCACATGAACCTGCGCTGTTTCATCGCCACACCCGAAACCGGCGACGCGGTCTGGTGGGTAGGCGGTGGCTTCGACCTGACGCCGACCTACGGCTTCGAAGAAGACGTGGTGCACTGGCACCGCGTTGCCAGAGCCGCCTGCGCCCCCTTCGGCGACGAGACCTATCCGCGCTTCAAGGCCTGGTGCGACGAGTACTTCTTCCTCCCCCATCGAGAAGAAGCCAGAGGCGTGGGCGGCGTGTTCTTCGACGATCTCGTGCTACGCAATTTTCCGAATACCTTCGCCTTCCTCCGCAGCATCGGAGATCATTTCCTCCCCGCGTACCTGCCCCTCGTCCAGCGCCGCCGAAGCATGGACTTCGGCGACCGCGAGCGACAATTCCAGTTGCTGCGCCGCGGACGCTACGTCGAGTTCAACCTGGTCTACGATCGTGGCACGAAGTATGGCCTGCAATCCGGTCGCCGGGTGGAATCCGTTCTGGCCTCGATGCCCCCCCTGGTGCGCTGGGTCTACGATGCACAACCGCAGCCCGGCAGCCCGGAGGCCGAACTCGCCGAAACGTTCCTGAAACCCAGGGACTGGCTCGTGGGTCTACCGGAGGCCTAGCCTGAACTATGCACGAAAGTTGGCTGAGAAGCTGGCTTTCCAATGTTTCAGCGTGCCGCGCGGCGATTGACGCTGACGGATCTCGTTTTGGGTGGTCGATGCCCATTCCGTGGCGCGAATGCGGAGTGTGCTTC
>JAAETT010000468.1 GCA_024228115.1 bacterium | reverse complement strand
TCGATCCCGCAGGAGTGCATATGGCTGTTCGTGTAGAATCTCATCGGGTCTCCTTCTGAGCGGATGCTCTGTGTTATGTGCATCCAACCTACTCGATGGCCGAGTGGGTTCAGGAGGGGGCCTGGATGAGGATCAAGCGGCTGCAGCCGACCGGGCCCCGTTGCGCGCGATCGATCTTTGGTACCTTGGGGTTCCACTCAGGTGGCTCAGTAACCCCCGGGGCCGGCCCGGCAGCTGAGCCACCTGTCCGTTAGACGGCGCGACGAGAATCCATGGGACTTCCGCGACCCGTAGTTCGAATAGCGAACGCCATCACGAACGCGGCGATCATCACCGGCATACCTCGACCCCCCTACACGAGGAAGAATGTTGGCGATCACGAGAAACCGTAGAAATCTGATCATCTAGCCGTGGTCGCGCGCGAGTGCTGGTTTCTCGTCAGAACGGCGAATCGGTGTCGGTCGGATCGGTGTCGAGTTCGCGATCGAGAGCCGCGAGGTAGTGT
>JAAETT010000467.1 GCA_024228115.1 bacterium | reverse complement strand
GAGATGATCGGACTTCTTGGCATGCTTGGTCATGGTGGCGGTTCCTTCTTGGTGTAGTGACCCCCTCCGTAATACACGGAGGGTGAAGGAGCCGCCGCTCTCAAACTCTCAGAAAATCAACCGGTTCTGGGACATCCCCGACGGCAGCCTTGGCGAGGGAAACCGCTAGGTAGGACGCAAGGCGATGCTCGCTCGGCCACGCGTCAAGGTTCTCACACCAGTGTTGGCTCCCCTCGTCGTGGGGAGCCACTCGCGCGAGCAGTCCCACTTGCAGTCGAGTGGCTCGTAGGCGATCGATCTTCACCAGGGCAGGCATGGTCTCGACGAAGAACTCGCGTCCCTCGTGCTCTCGGAGTCGCATCAGTGGCCAATCGGCCGTTCCCGAATCGGAGCCGGCCTCCTCGGGTTGAAGCGACAACAGGCGATATGCAAGATCAAAGGACGACGCGAGCCCCGCTTTCGCGAGACGATGCGCCAACGTTGCAGCTCTGAAGGCGAAGTAGCCCGAGAAGGTGCCCCCGAGGGCGCGGCAGATCCTCGGGACGAGATCCGATGCGTCTCGGACAGGCATCGCTTCGGATGCCTCCAGCACGGTCAACCAAACAATTGGGTTCTGCAACGAATCAGGCAGCGACAAGATCACCGCCGCTACCTCACGGGGAGACTCCCCTGCAAGATTGACGAGGAACCGCCCCTGTGGCCATTCGCGATGGCGCCACGTCTCATCTTCTCCATGGACCTCCGGGGGAGAGCTGAAGTGGCCACGAGCGAGGAGAGGTTCCAGCCATTCGGGATTTCGGAGATGCGAGAAGAAATGACGTCGTTGTTGCGGTCTCACTAGGAGACGCTCGAGGGATGTTACATGGCGCTCGGTCGGATGGGCTTCATCGATCAGCGCCTGCAGCTCCTCGTGCGTATCGAAATAGGGTGCAAGCAATCCGAAGAGGAGATCGTCGAGCTGTTGGAAGCAATTTTGGATGTGGTTGAAGCTTGGCGCTTGCTCCCGATAGTGTGCCGCCCTCTGGAACTCACCATGGAGGCGAAACCAGCTGCCGACCGTCGGGTTCTCGCGAGGAAGGCCGAGGAACGAGGCGATCCGATCTCGATGGCGGTCGGCCGAGTGCTCGGTCGATCGGCCGGGCTCAAGGGGAAGGTCGACAGGGAGGACGGCTCGGCTGAGTTCCCTCCCAACATGAGCAAGCAGGAAGACATTGGCAGGGCCGCCTGTCGCCGAGACAAGCCTCCGGCCCTCCATGTAAAGGCTCGCCAGTGCCGGGTCACGATCTGAAAGGGCTTGCAGAATGGCGGAGGACTGGGAATCGAGCGGTGGCTGTTCGCCGCCAGCATTTTCGTCAAGAATGCGGATCCGGTCCTCGTCCATTTCGTCTTCTCGGGGTTTCACGCCTTGGTTGTTCGGCGATGCTAGCGATGCTGAGCCCCCCGGGGCAGACCTGGCCCGAATCCCCCGCGCGTGACGGAGAGCGGTTGGCGCCGGTTCGCGGTTATTTCCTCACTGTACGGCTGCTTGGCGAGCTTATCGCTCACATCCTCAACACGACCGAGAAGCTTGACGCAGTAGAGAAGACCAGCAGCTTGAGCCATGGCGAGAGCTGCCGACCGGGTCGCTTGACACAACAACGGGGGATCAGAGGCTGACACTAATGCAAGGCCGAATCCGCGAGACCAACCTGATCCAGAAGTTCAACGGCCGAGTCACGGCTCGTGAACACATCGCCAAGTCTCCTGACGGAACCAAGGAATGCCGGATCAGTGTCCGCTTTGACGAGGAAAGCCGCCCCACGAGAGCGCTGCTTGTAGTGACCAACCAGGAGCCGGTTTCCTTGGCCTCCCTGGATTCCGATGAGGCCGACTACCACGGCGAGAAGGCTACTGGAAAGCTGCTGGAGGCAGCGGTCCAGGAGCTGGACCAGAAACAGGTGTGGCACCTCCTGGCCGAGCCGGAGCCCGGGGGCTGACGCAGCCCGAAGAACATCCCCTTTTCACCTGACCTCTCTTTCGCTGGACTCAGCCCGCGGGGCGATGAAGCGATATGGGGAGCCGGGCACAGAATATCGACGGCCTGGTGTCGCGCCGTCCGAGCCTCCACCGGGACTACGGTGTTTCGGCTCGAGTGCGGAGGCCGACGCCATGCGCGAAGAGCCGGTCTCGCCAAGAAAAGGCCGCCCCAGCTGCTTCCGTATGGCTTCCGGCCCCGGAAAACCACTCCGCCCACCCAGCGTAAGTCCCTGAAATCATTGGAGGCGCCGCCCGGATTCGAACCGGGGATCAGGGATTTGCAGAAATGCAGACCCTGTCCCCACGCAGCCCATAACATCGAGCACAAGCGCCGAGGGGTTGAATTGGACGCGCCCGCCCCCGACGCGATACGGAGCACTCGGTGCCCTTTGGCTGGGGACCCGCTGCCAACCGTCACCTCGAAGAGGGCCTCGTTCGAAGCGAGTAGCTCAAGCACTCCGATCTTCAGGTGTTTTCGGCGCGAAACCGGCCCCGCACCACGCCGTCGAGACAGGCATGACACTTGCTGTTGCTGTTGGATCCCCGCCGGATCCGGTATTCGCGCCTCTCGCCGCGGGCGGGGGAGGTCCAATGTTGGCGATCACGAGAAACCGTAGAAATCTGATCATCTAGCCGTGGTCGCGCGCGAGTGCTGGTTTCTCGTCAGAACGGCGAATCGGTGTCGGTCGGATCGGTGTCGAGTTCGCGATCGAGAGCCGCGAGGTAGTGTC
>JAAETT010000466.1 GCA_024228115.1 bacterium | reverse complement strand
TGGGTACGATTTTCGGCACTACTCCTTGCGAAAATAGGTATTGCATAAGGAACTGCGCATCGTACCCTTTAGCATTGTGGGCCATCGCTACACATTTTTCATTATCGCCACCAAATAACCAAGCGCAAAATTCGTTGTGGCAATTCTCGCCATACCAGATCTTCGACCTATCTTTACCACAGTATACACAAGCCACCTCGATATCTAAATCTTCACAAAATTCGCAACATTTTTGGGCCACCACCGCATTCGGCACATGTAGAAATACCGAACCATTAGCGTCGGTTGTCAGCTCGGTGTTTTGCTGAACTTCGATATCAAAAAAAATAAAACACTGCGGTTTTTCGTCGGTTACCGGCTTCTCACCATCCAACCGCTCCGCCTCGATCACCATTGCTTCCAAATCGTCCGGGTCCATTTCCCCTTCGGATCCCTCTAGTTGCTCACCTGGTGCTACCCGTTTTTTCTTTGGTTTATCCACAATTGGTTGTATAAAACAATAATGCGTCTCTTTGTAAAATTTGCCGCAGTTGCGGCATTTTGCGGCTCCACATACGTGTTGACGATTTGTGGGATAACCTTTTCCGCACATTCTGCACAATTTAAAACGCATACATCTACTACTGCCTTGATTCACAGCCAAATGCCTGTCATAACATTCCACAGAATTAAAATTGCAATTACATATGGCACAATGCTTTCTCTCATCAATGGCACAAGGTACACGGGCATCACATTTGGTGCATACATATTTACAGCGGTGTTTGTATCTATTCGAATACGCTTTATCACAGTGTTTGCAGTAAAAGGATGTATTAAAAAACCCGGATGGCGATTTTATGATGTCATAATGACCATCGTGCAGGTAAAGGTAAACCTGCTCGTTTGCTTCGGTACCGCTGTATAACAAGGCATGACAGCAGTCCTTGGCAAATACCTTTACCTGCACGGACATTCCGCGCTCTAACAGCGCCTGCTCCATACATTTAATTTCATCTGGGCCAC
>JAAETT010000465.1 GCA_024228115.1 bacterium | reverse complement strand
TCTTTTTTCTGATGGACGGGGTTGAGTATAACATCCATCGGATAGCGGACGATACAGAGGTTCAGAGTCATGCGGATGTTCTTACCCATGGATGGGAAATCTTGAAGGGACCTACGGTGGATTGGCATTCCTCTAACTTTGACTATGTCTTCTACAGATACACATTGCCAACCCCGATGTTTCTGTTTCCAGGAGACAAGGTGGTGTGGAGAGTCAACGACGCGCTATCCGCCCTCGTGTATAAAGACCACCGAGTTTCGCTAAGGGGATGGGTGGAGGATTTCAAGTAGTGCCAACCCTCGGAACCACACACAGGCTCAGATATTTTCTGGTTGTGAATGGACGGGGCCGAGCTGGTGAGCGTGTCTACTTCAAGATGCGTAGGAACACCGATGGGAAGTTTCTCGCGTTGGACGGTCAGTCCTTCGTATCCGCACCCCAGAGCGTTCTGATGAGCGAGTTGGATCGTTCAGGATTGCCAGGAATCTACTACTACGACTTTGATCATGCCACCGCAGACAACACAGCAGATACCTACGTGGTTGTCTACGAGGTGGAGAATGATCTGATCGAATCCACATGGGAGGAAGTGGACTACTTTGGAGGGGTCAACACAGAAACGGTCATTGACGTGGAGGACTTTGGAGGCGTGCAAGAAAGACGAATTTACGACCGGCGTAACCGGGCCTTCAAGCCCCTCTATGCTGCTGCTTTTGGACTGAACAGGTTGCCCAAAACTAGGCGAATCCTGTCAGAAAAGAACAAGAGTACTAACCCAGTGTCCGGGGCTCAGTCCCAGGCCACCAAACAGAATCAGAGCTTCTAACATGGAACTCACAGATATCCTTGTGGCTTACTTACCTGCGGGGATTCTGGCCCTCATCCTGGGCATCTTGGCATGGAGGAATTCACGCCAGACAGAAGCCATCCTCAAGCACTACGGGAGAGAGATGGACGCAGAGCGTCAGGATAGACGCGCTTTGGTTGGGAGTCATCAGAACGATACGAAGGCTCTCCAGCGTGTCATCGAGAACCTTGCGTCTCAGACCACCACTACTCAACAGCTCTTTGCCATGAGGGGTGCGCAAGAGCCTGTGGAGATGCCTCCTAATGGAAGAGATCCAGAACTCGAGGACATGATTGCTATGGAGAAAGCTCGGGTCATGGCTCAGGAGACAGCAGATCACCGTGGCTGGCCCGTGGGAGGAAACCCGGAGACTCTAGCACCTGCGGATATGAGTTCTGCTGAGTACACGGGAGGAGATTAATGGCAGCCGTTACCATCGGAGCGCGTGACGGGCTTAGGGGAAACCAATACTACTACGAGCACATTGATGTGGCCATTGCGTCTAACTCGGGTGCTCAGTCCGTCACCTTCTCAACAGCCTTCACGAAGCTCCCCCACGCCTCTGTGATTGTTCCAAGGGGGGCAGCGGGAAGTTACTTCTATTCGTCTCTGTCAACGACTGGAATAGTTCTGAGGGTGAGCGGAGAGTCCGATTCGGACTACAACGGTCACACAATTCCGATCTTCTTGTTCGTGCATGAGAGATAACCATGGCTTTTGTCAGTCCGCTCCAGGCACGAGAGAACGCACGCCAGCGCAAGCTAGCGAGGAAACAAGCGCACACTGTCACACCAGAAGAAGCGGAGGCATACAACTTTGTTGAAGAGAGATGGAGGCCAACGGATACAGCCAAGCGAGCCCTTGAGAAGCAGTGGTTCATTAACATCGGATTTTTGGCAGGCTACCATTATCACTACTGGTCAGACCACTACGGTGGATTGGTATACCGTTCCGATGTACCAAGGTGGCGGATACGTCAGCCCTTTAACAAAATCATTGAGTATGTCGAGCAACGACACTCCACACTTCTCACTTCCACCCCTGAACTCAGGGTACGACCCAAGACTGCAGACGAGGACGATTTTCGTGCTGCCAACCTAGGAGACAAAGTCCTCAGGCACTATTGGGAATTCTCTGATATGGACTCCCAGCGCCAGGAGTTCGTGCGCTGGCTAGTCACCTGCGGGACAGCCTTCTACAAGGTAACGTGGGATGCCTCAGTCGGGGACATGGTGGATGTCCCTCAGTTCGATCAGAAAACCGAACTCCCTCTCTATGATCGAGATGGAACACCTATCACGAAGGCATACCATCAGGGGGATATTCGTACCGAGGTAGTCTCACCCTTCCAAATGTACATCCCGAACGCTGCCACCTGGGAGGATACCGAGTGGGCTATCCAGGTTACTGAGAGACCACTGGAGTGGGTCTACCGTCAGTACCCTGACAAGGCTGACCTGATTGAGAGAGAAAACGTCTCGAACATAGATGAGGCCCGTCACTACGAGAGAACTCTTCTCAACCTGATCGGACCTTCTGGGTTCAGGCACGGAGTAGAGAGTACCCCAGGAAAGGGAGAATTCGTCACCGTCAAGGAGATGTGGCTTAGGGCTGGAGGCTCCGAAGAATTCGAGGAGGGGCGCAAGGTAGTCATCGCGGGCTCTACAGTCTGTGAGAATGATGAGAATCCCTACGGAGAAGAACTCCCGTTCTGCATGGCCAAGGACATTATGATCCCGGGGAGGCTCTGGGGACAGTCGGTCATCGATCACCTCATCCCCGAGCAAAGGGTCTACAACAGGGTCATCGGAAAGTTCCTTGAGTGTCTCATCCTGCATGGTCATCCAAAGGTTCTCATCAACCGTCAGTCCAATGTGCCTGACTCAGCCCTCACTTCAGAGCCAGGAGAGAGAGTTGAGTACAACGGAGCCATGCCTCCCTCTTACATGAACCCCCCTGCGTTCGCGGAGTCTGCCTACAGGTTCCTCCTCGAGACCGTTGAGAGGGCCATGGACCATACTTCGGTGTCCTTCTCAGCCTCTCGAGGGATGGCCTCTCAGAGGATGAGTGGGATTGCCCTGGCTCAGCTCATCGAACAAGACGTGCGGGACATGACACCTCCTACCAAGCGGGTAGCCTACGCACACAAGGACTGGGGTAGGCAAGTCCTGAAGGTTGTTCATCCCATGGTGGGAGAGAACCGTATCCTACGGCTCTTCGGGACAGACAAGCGGTGGGAGGTTACTGAGTGGACGGGGGCGGATCTGAGAGGACACTCAGACGTATACGTGGACCCCTCATCCGCCATTCCCAAGAACAAAGCTCTCGCTCTTCAGATATCCGAGGTACTGGTCAAGAGCGGGATCAAGAACCCGATGGACCCTGCGGATAGAGCGTGGCTCCATCACTACCTTGAACTAGAAGATACTGCTCTGGCGTTCGATACGTCAGAGGTTGACGATAGATTGGCACGCCAAGAGAATTTGGCTGCGAAAAGAGGCTTCCCCTTACCGATGCCAAGGTGGCATGAGAACCACATCATCCATGTGGCTCTTCACCGAGAAGCCCTTCAGACTGATACCTTCCGGGATGACCCTCAACTCACGGCATTCCTTGAGCAGCATTTGCAGCTTCATCACATGATGATGATGGGGATGCAGCAGGCTCAGGGTAAGCCTGGAGAGAACGGAAAAGAGGAATCTCAGGAAGGTTCTTCAGCACCCTCTAGGGATTTGCGCGATCGAGGTGATACCAATCGTCAAACGAATCCTGATGGGGGTGCCCCTGGAGCAGCCCCGGCGCCGTACCCGGCAGGGCCTACGGCACCCATGGGGCCAATGCAGGGCATGGATACAGCTACCCGTACGGCTTTCCAGTAACGGGCGTGGGACCAACCGAGTGGCGTCCCTGAGTGACATACGTAAATTCTGACCAACCGATTGGTGTCAGGAGAATCTCAGTCATGGGTTTAGGAAACAGTAAAGAGATCGATCAAAAGATCGAAGAACTCGAGAAGCGTGTGGAGTCCGGAGAAGACGTATCTGAAGAGACCGAAGAGTCTTCCGAAGAAACTGAGAGTAATAACGAACCTCAGGGAGAAGAAACGCCTGAGGAACTCGATGTCTTTGGCAGGAAGGTCACTCGTGAGCAATGGGACAAGATGCTTGAGAACGATGAGAACGTGAGTGGCATGGTGGCTGCTCACACTCGTAGATCTCAGGATTTATCTCAGCGCGAGCGCGATCTCGAGAGGGCACGTTCTGACCTGGAGAACAAGCTACGAGAATTCGAGCATGTCAGGAGTCTTGCTTCGAACGATCCTGAAGCAGCCACGAGATATCTCGCGGGAGACCCTGAGGCAGCCACAGAGAAACAAGAATCTGATCTTCGGAATGAAGTCCGAGAGGTGAAGGAGACTCTTCAGGCGGAGCAGAAGCGCCGTGCGATGGCAGCCCTTCAAGGGACTGTCATCAAGAAATTGAAGAAGACCACTCACCTCAAGGATGATCCCGAGGAGCATGTAGAGGAAGTCTTGAAAGGGCTGTTCACTGATCGGTCTGTGAGCCTGGATAACTATACCCGGAAGGCTGATGAGCTTATTGAATCTCTGAACGAGAAGCAGAAGAAGCGAGAGGCTCGTATTCTCGCGAAGTACGCTGAATCCAAGGAGAAAGGTAAGCGCATGACGGTCCCGAAGACGGCTGATGCACGCAGTCCTACCCCCAAGGCTAAGGCTGCGGAGCGCATCTCCCCGAGACGGGATGGTTCAGTAGACTGGGACGCCGTGGACGAGAAAGCTGTAGCTTTCCTGGAAGAAAGAAACAGGAGAGAAGGCTGATGTCCATGGCCATTCAGGAGCAAAAGATTGGCAACTACCCTCAGCACGTTCGATGCTGTGCTGAAGGAAGTCTACCTTGGTCCGATCCGGGATGAGCTGAACTCCAAAGACACCGTCTACGGAATCCTTGATAAGAAGGATGATGAGGGCGGTCGTGAGATGGTCATTCCGGTACGCAAGACGCGAAACCAAGGGTTTGGCTTCATTGGAAGCACAGCGAACGTACCTGTTGCCGGGGCTCAAGGATACGAGGACCTGAAGATTCCCCCGAAGTACTACTACGGGCAACTGAAGGTCAGACAAGAAGTCATCAGTCAGTCTCGTTCATCCGCTGGTGCGTTTGCTCGGGCGATTCGCACAGAGGTGGAGGGACTTCCGATTGACATGAAGGATGACCTGAACAGGGTTATCCTTGGCAATGGTGACTGTGACTTGGCCCCCAGCGGTATCGCATCACATTCTACTACAACGATGACTCTCAGTGTTGCAGCAGAAGCCCGCCGGTTTGGTGAGCAGATGTTATGTGACGTCTGGGATGACAACGCAACGACTTCACACACAGATCCTACTGGCGTGTCTACGGATGACTCGATTCTCTATCAAGGGATAAGAGTTACAAATGTGGCAACGAACACTGGGATCATCACGTTTAACCAAGACGTGACTGTTGGTACTGCTACTCAGTACATGGTCGGTCGTGCGGGTGCGAGAACCCGAGATCAACGTCACGAGATGATGGGTCTCGATGGTGTTATCGCGGAAACGAACCCGTATCTCTACACGACTGCTGGTGTCACGAATCTCCAGAACATCGATAGAACCGCGAATGCTTGGTTCAACTCCACGATTCTGGGGAACGGTGGGACCAACCGTACTGTCTCTACTACCTTGCTTCAGCAGTCCATTGATGCTGCGAACATCAAGGCCGGTGGGAAGATCAATTGTTTCGTGACGACCTTCGGTGTTAGGGATGCCTTCGAGCAACAGCAGCTACTTCAGAAGCGCTATCCCAACACGATGAGGCTTCCTGCGGGCTACGCTGAGAACGATGATGCCATGGACTTCATCGAGTACAACGGCATCCCGATTGTTCCAGATAAGTTCGCGCCTCAGAACTCCATTCTTGCCTTGGACAAGCGTCTCGTTTATATCGCGCGCTTGGCTGACTTTGACTGGATGGACGAAGATGGCTCCATCCTCCACCTGGCTCCTACAGGTGAACCCGCCTATATCGCGATCATCTTCTTCTTCGGTGAGCTGGTGACTACAAAGCCAGGTGGCTGTTCGAAGATCGATGACGTTGAAGGCACGGACGTGGTCTAAGGAGGTGACCCATGGCTGATAATACTCCCTTTGCGATCAAGATCACTGGTTCTGGCAACTTCGTGAATCTTCGATTCGTTGAAGTTGTTATGAGCTGCGCTTCATCTGGAGGGGTTCTCGCTAGTGGGGGGGACCACGTTAGGCTCTTGGCAACTTCCTTTGGCCTTAACGATATCCAGTTGGTAGTGTCTGGTGGGCTCTTTGTCAGCAAAGCAGCTTATCAGGAGAGCCATGATATGTGCTTCATGGCTACGTACGAAGAGATATACAGTGGCACAACCAAGGTTGCTGATGCGTACCTGACGATCTGGGATGGTGGCGCTGCTGCTGGCCTGCCAACCTCGCAGTCAATGCTTGACAACGTGAAGGTGCTGGTTTTCGGTAACCCTGCAACTGGTTAGCTAGGAGATCTTCTCCCGCCCCTTCGGGGGCGGGGGAGGATTTTTACAACAATGCTCAGTGTCCAAACTCTTCTGTTCTATGAGAGTAATCATCCTTTCCAGTGGGTTCAGGATGAGATGCAACGCTACGACGAGGAACTACGTCTGGTCTTTGATCAACCTGATGAGCGCTGGAAGGTTGTCCGTCACGCTGGCAACAACCTTTGGTTTCCCGTCAGGGTCTGTCAGTGGGAAGACCGAGACTCCACCTACCGCCCTCCAGGACAGTGGCTCCTTCACTCGCTCTTCGATGGGCGTATCAAGGTGAAGACTCCCGAGGAGGCTGCCAAGTGGGTTCAAGCTCGCAGGAAGCGTGAGAAGGAAGCCAAGGCCAAGAAGGACGAGAAACGTGGTCAGACTATCGAGGAGATGGCAAAACACCACTATCCCTCCATGGAGAAGACTGTGGTCACTCATCCGGGGATGCCGTCATGAAGTTCTCTGAGATCGTCACCGAGGTGAACAGCTATCTTGGGCGTTCCTCCACGGTGAAAGGTTCCTGGGAAGATGACGAGATCAAGAATGCAATCAACTCAGCCCAAGGTGATGCTGAAAGGATCATAGACGGGGTCTACGAGTACTACTTCTTTGGGTGGAAGACCATTCAGGAGACGGATGATCAGACTGTCTACAACCTTCCTGAGGACTGTAAGAAGGTAGTTTCGCTCGAGCGTATCACGGACGATGCTTCAGCAAACCCTATCCCTTTCTTCTTGACAAAGATCCAACATACGCAGGCTGATCGGGAGTTCTATCAGTTCATCACGTCTCAGACTCCTTGGAGGAGATTCTCACCTCAAGCGTACCAACAGATGGGTCAGAGTCAGATTCGTCTGATGGTCCCGAGTGACTCTTCTAAGGGAGCTACTCTCCTTCTCACGTATGTTAGGATGCTCCAGAAGCTTGTGAGTGACAACGATGTGAGTGGGATCCCTGTCAATAACCACAAGTACCTGAAGTGGGCAGCCCTAGAGGAGCTTCTATCGAAAGAAGAGGAGGGTGGTGCGCGGATGGCCTACGTGACACGAAAAGTCCAGAAGGAAGAGACTCTTCTTGAGGAGCACGTCCGAAGGGTCAACATACAGGCACCGAAAACAATCAACTTCGTTGAGCCCTGGACGGCTCTCTAGGAGGTTCTTGGTATGGGTGTTATTGACGTCGTTCCAGACTACTTCACGCAGTCCGGGGCCATCATAGATGGTAGCGTAACTCCTGAGCTGATTATCTCTGGGAGAGGGGTCACGCACGTTGCCTTCGGTGTGAGCGTGACTGTTAACCCAAACGTGGCTTTCAATATGCACGTCCAGGCCAAGTACTCTCGTTCCAACACCGCATGGTACTACGGCGTGAGCCACAACGATGGTGGGAGCGTGGTGAATCACCTGATGAAGTTCACCACTACCAGCTTGGCTACCACGGTGCCAAACTACATCACGCCTACTCCTGACCCTGAGAGTGGGGCAGGGTCTGCGTACCCTCTTCAGTGGCAGTTATACCCGGTATGGGGGCTTCACTCGATGAGGTTTGAGTTTGCCAACGTGGGAGGTCTAGGCACCTTGAACGGAGCTACTGTCTTGAACCTGGACGCTGTCCTTCTTCGCTTGCCGTGGGGAGGTTGAGATGGCAGGAGAGATCACACCCATTGAGTCTTACTTTGTACAAAGTGGCACTACAGCTAATGCTGTCCATACCGATGACATCAGCGTTGCGAAGTATGGAGCCACTCATCTCCTTCTCGCAGCCCAGGTGACAGGTACGGATGGAAGCTCAGAACCCAATACTCCCATCTCTCTCTACATTGAGGGAAAGTACTCAACGAGTCAGACGGTTTACTACAATCCCGCGGTGACTGAGGACCCTGTGAACGTAGGTCTGATCAGGCATCGGTGGGGTCCTTATACTGCTACGATTCTCCAGGGAAGTGCTGCCTCGAGTGTTGGTGGTGCTTCTCACGGACCGAGTAGACTGATTGCTACCTTCAAGCCCATCACGACTCTGGGACTTGGAGGTTCTTTTCCTAGGCAGTGGGAGCCATATCCGATCTATCCTTTCCAGATTGTTCGCTTCGAGTTTTTTCTCAGTACGACCCTCAACGATATTGGTCTTGAGTTGACTCCTATCCTGATCCGTCTTCCTTGGGGTGGTTAAGTGGGTAACTGGATTCTTCATCCTCCAATCTCTCTCACGGGTGGGCTCAAGACTGTAGGGCCTGATGATTTGGTAGCCCCGGGTCAGGGAGTGGTCTACCAGAACATTGATACCTCCGATCAGACCTTCAAGAAGAGAGGGGGTCTCACGAGGATCAACACCACGGCCATACCCAAGTCTGCTCTGAAGATCAATCAGTTTTCTCCTCTGCTCATCTCTCATGACCCTATCGGTGACAAGGCTAGTACGGGTGACTTGAGCCTGGGGAACTTCTACACGATCGAACTGGTCTTCAAGCTAGAAGCGGACGTCAATCCATACGGGCGTGATTCCCTTGGTCTAAGTCAATTTGTGCTTCTCCAGAAGAGCGGGTACAAAGATGACCAAACATTCATCAACCACTTGAACCTGTTCATCACGGACTCGAATAATGGGAGTGCAGCAGAAGACCAACCTCCTGGAGCACAGGCAAGTGAGGGAATTTACAAAGTCTGGTTCTGGCAGACTATCAACGGGAATGCGGTCTATGTGAGCCCCTCGGATGCGGGGGGCTCTACCTATGTGGAGATTGTTCCGGGAGAAACGTATCACGTACTCGTAACTCGGTTCGAGGAAGCTGCTTCAAATGAGAAGATCCAGATTTATATCAATGGCAGTATCAGTGGGAGTACACTTCTCACGGGGACAGAAAGGACGAACGCTCCCGATGACAACGGGTTTCCTCTTCATGTGGGGTGGAACAACCACATCGAGGGGTGGCATGACAAGACGGGAGCCTCGAGCAAGGTACGTTCAGACATTCCCTTTGTCGGGAAGATTAACGAACTGCGGATCAGGAACGCGAAGGGCATCTACGGGCTCGATGCTTCCCCATCGAACTACTATGACGAGTATGGTGATAGGCTCATTCGTTCGGGGGATGGGACAGACGTGAACGTACAGGACGAGACGGGTGGATCAGACTTGAACATCTACGGGAGTCTTACTTTCTACTCTCAGATGAATGATGGGTCTGGGCTTCCCTCGATCACCAAGTCAGACAGTGGCCGGGCAGCTGACTACCGCTTGAAGAGTGGAATCAAGAGCTGTTCGTGGGACGATGCTTTTGATGCCTCAGACTCATGCGTTCGATTCGATGTGAACGATATGATCATCGTTCCCAATGCCTATCTCTATCGGACATCGGTGGAAGAAGCTACTCCCACTTTGGATGTCCAGGAGTTAGATAAAGCTACGTATCGGTTACGTTTTCAAACTCCCGCAAGCTTCATGGAAGACTCAGGGGCGGGAGCGGATGACCCCAATCCTCACTCAACGCTTCTCTATATTGCTGGGACGGTTGCTGATCTGGGTGGAGGTTCATACTGGGGAGGCCAGAAGAACAGAGCACCGAACACCGTGGCTGACACAGGGACCCAGTATCTTCAGGTGTGGCTGAGACTCCTCAGGCATGATGGGGTAGGGGCTCTCAGGCTGTGGTGGGGAGATGAGTCCAATGGTAGAGCCTTTGGTCTGACCAGTACTGCATTGGTTGAGGATACGGAGTACTGTGTATTCATCACGAAGGACTTTTCAAGTTTTCCTGCAACTATCAAGATGATCGTGGTGACAGATCCTGATGGGACTCCCACAGTTGAGACTCTGAGTAACACCGTAGCCACAGACGCGAAGTCAACTCCCAACGAATCTGAAGGAAACCTTCGGTACGTGTTCACTATCGGAGATGCTCCTGACTGGACGGACATCAAGGCTCCTGCTCTTACGAAGGATGAGGTGGTTGCTGCGGATGGATTTACTGTTCCGGACGTGGAGTCTGTTTCAAAGACAGACCCTAATGGGATAGTTCTTGAGAACAGATATCTCGAATCCGCAAGATATCCATTCTATGTGGATGAGGTCTCAGTCTTCAGTGACATCGTGGTGAACAACGACGATCAAGCAAAAGCACTTGGGATTCCTCTTCCAGCTACGAGGCTCAGTGCCTTTGGCAGGATTCTCTTATCGCACTGGAACTTCAATGCCGGGTCTGGAGACTTCGTAGAAGACCAAGGATCCTTGGGTAATCATCTCACCACGGAGGCCGTGTTTGATGACCTGACGGCTGGGTTCGCTGCTACCTTCATTGGTGGCGTCAAGTCTTCTATCAAGTATCAGTGGCCATACAGACCATCCTTCAAGGCAACAGACGATGTTCTCTATGGGGAAGCGCTGGTCACGTACGATGGGGGATCCCCCATCAAGTTCATTGCTGAGTACAGACGGGAGAATGCGGACAGTCTTATCCTCGTGGGAGTTCCTGGGGCCATCTACAAGCTCACGAGTTCGGACACCTTCGAGCTGATCAAAGAAGGGTTTGAGGGTTCCTCGGATCACTGGAAGGCTTTCGTCTATCTGGACTTTATGTTCATCATGATTCCAGGTGCTCCCATGCTGAAGTTCGTAGGGGAGAGAGGATTCTCAGCGGGGCTTGAAGCTCCTATCTACTCTACGGATTCTGCCTTTACCTTTGTGGACCATGCTCAAAATGCAACAGCTCAAGTATTTGGGCATAGGCGCATCAATCACTTTGAGGCGGATCATCCAACGGATGAAGGATTGGTTGCTGGGTCTACCTACAAGTTTGTCCTGACGTACTTTTCCGCTACTACCTCAGTGGAGAGTGCCCCGGGTCCCATATGTACGATCACGACTCAGGGGACCTCTGGAGATGCTACGAGAACGATAGTCCTGGCTCCTGGGGATCTCTCAACGAACGTCAACTACAACTACCGTTATCTTCCTGTGCCTCGAGACGAGCAGGTTACTCACTATAGGATCTACCGAACTGTTGCCAACGGAGGGACTTTTTTCTACGAAGACCAATTCCCGATTGGGTCAGATGTTCTCTACCTTCAGAGAGCAGATGGAGAGCTTGGGGAGAACCTGGACAGCTTCTTCAACAACAAGCCCCCTCAGGAGATCAAGGATGGGGTCCTTTACAAAGGAAGGGCTTTTTACACTGACGGGCAAAGAGTTTTTCTCTCACGCATCGGATTCCCTGAGTATGTTCCGACCACCTACCTGCTAGATATTGCGGATGACCGAGGCTCTGGCGTATCTATCAGGGGGCTCAAGTCCTACCGAGATAGGGTAATTGGTTGGACTGATCAAGGTTCTTCACTGTTCGTTGATCAGGGTTTCGATATCTCTTTGGATAGTCCTCAGGATCCTCCAGTCTCTCAAACACCCATGCAAGCAGATGACGGACTTGCCGGAAGATCCGCCATCACAGAGGTCACCGGAGTCGGAGTCATCGTAGCGGGTCAGAAGGGGCTGTACGCTACGACTGGAGAAGCTCCCCAATACTTCTCTGAGAACATCGAGCCTACGTATCAGGCTCTTGATCTGACCGAGGCTGATGGGTGGCAGATGATTCACTGGCTCAAGAAGAACATGATCTTGTTGGGTATCCCGGACTCGAGTGCGGATGCCACGAATCAGATCATCGTGTGGGATTATTCGCTTCCCCAGAGACCTTTCGGTATCTGGACTGTACCCAAGTTCTCTACGCTCCAGAAGATCAGAGACAATGCGGGTTCCGAGGAAGTTTGGGTGGGAGATGATTCTGGGTTCGTCTCGAGGTTTGATCAGGATGAGGACTGGGATGGTCTTCCCCTTGCTACTTGGAACGCTGGAACTACTCCTGTAGATCAGCCACTCACAGGAACATTATCAGTTGATGGTATTGAGGATGCTACCACGTCCACGTTTCAATTGGACTACAAATCAACTGGTCTTCCTGGAGGAGACCGCACAGGCAAAGGTGTGGGATTTCTGATCACTCTTATTGCTGGTTCGAACAGTGCAGCTGCCCTTGGAACTGTTTCTACCCGGTTGTGTACTTACTGGAATACGAGTGACATTACTCCGCCTCTCTACACATATCCGGTTGTCTCTCCCAAGTTTGACTTTCTCCCGAAGGCAGGAGATACCTACATCATCGGTGGAATTGACCTGAAGTACGAGTCCGGGAACCTCATCCTCGGGGATTCCTTCCGGATAAAGAAAAACCATCACATCAACTTTGAGCAGGTTGTCCAGTCTACCCTCACTGGAACGTACAACTTCCTCTACAAGTGGATCGAGGATTCTGGGTATCAGACCCTCACGGTGGACAATACTTCTCTTCGTGTATCACCGGGACCGCTTCTAGGGTCAGGTTCTAAGTTCAAGTTCAAGATAGAGGACAACAACGCGGTCAGGGGTGTGGAGATCCAGTATCTTGGGATCGGTTACTTCAGGAAGGCACGCCGGCCATATGTGGTTCCGACATGACAGTTTCAGAGACTATCCCTCGCATCAAGCCTATTGTCCCGAGCATTCCTCCAGGACCGAAGGGAGGACGCCCCTTGGCCATCACTGACATCATCTCACGGGTGCCATCCTTTGGACGTTCGTTTGTACGTGACAACGTCCCTCGTCATGATGATCCGATCGAGGCTCGCAGGCATGGGGACCTGCGGGAAGACCTCTCAGCCATGCAGCAAGCTGTGGATACGGTGAACAATCTGGGGATGCCGGCTGCTCCTTCCTTTCAGTTCATAATGCACACTGATGGGACTGGTACGGGAGAGACTGATGAATACTACAAGAGCATCACTCATGATCTTGGATTCACTCCCACCCGGTGGGCTTTTGTGTGGGATAACGAGTATCCTAAGTCTGTATCAACCATAGGCAATGGGAGACTTCTTGGGTGGCCCATTCCTCACGGGAGTCTCGGGGCGGGTGACCCTGACAATCTGTGGACTGATTCTACGGTGGCATTCAAGTATCTTGCGGACGGACAGCATCAGAGGACGGTGAGGATTGTTCTCTTCAGAGTATGAGGTTGTATCATGCCAAACGGCTGGATAGACGAGAAACGCGAAGAGAAGGACAAGCAGGGCAGATACGATGAGATGTTCGGTCCTGACTGGAGAAACTGGGGTGCTGAGAACTACTTGAGTGCTCTAGGAGAAGGTGAGTGGGGAGCTGGAGCAGAGAAAGGATCACGCGCTAAGAGGAGAATGGGTGGAGCTTCTGAAGAACTCCATGATTTCTGGGAGGAGTTCAAGGGTAGGCATGGGGGCATGGAACCCAGGCCCCACCACTTCGCTTATGCTGGCCTGAAGGAGTATCAACAGAATCCTCTCATCCGACAGATCTCTCGGTATCTTCGCGGAGATGAGATGAGGGACACTCTCACTGCCATGGGCACTGAGCAGGTGCGTAGGGCTGGCACTGAGAGGCGGAGGAGAACGGGTGAGGGTATCGCGAGGGCTGGCCTCGAGGGGACTGGAATGGGGACCGCTTTACAACATCTTGGTTCTTTCCAGGAAGCCCAACAGTTAGGGGACGTCTTTCAGCAAGCGGAGATGGCTCAGCTTTCAGCGAGACAGAATTGGGGTTTAGCTACTGCTCGGGATATGTCTGACCTCTGGGCTCGGTTGGCTAACACCTTTCTGTCTGAGGAAGGTTTGGCTGCTGGTGGTGAGGGAAGTGAAGGTTGGGCTGAGTTTGGTTCGAAGGCAGCAGAAGGCGCCATTGCTGCCTTGATTTCAGCTCTCTGAGGATAGAAGAATGACGAGTAAGAACTGGCGAGAGTTTCTGATGGGTGCTGCCTCAGGTGCTATTGGGGGTGGTGTGCAATATCTCCGAGACAAGCCCAGGCGGGACTACTACGAACTCATGACCCAGCTTACAGAGGAGAGGCTCGGTCGGAGCAGAGCAGCGGGTGAGCCTGTATCTCCCGAGGAAACCGAGTGGATGGATGAAGACCTTCGTCCTCTCTTTGGTGATGAAGTGAGTCAAGAGGAGCTGAAAGAAGCTCGAGATTATGAACTCAGAGCAAGACCTGGAAGACGGAAACAAGAGGCTGCCACTGAGCAGAAACAAGCACAGTACGATGCTTTGAAGCAGCAGTATCTTTCCCTTGGGTATACCGAAGAGGCAGCGGATATTCTTACTTCTCGTCTCTTGATGGGCGAACCAGTCAAAGGCGCAGAAGAAATGGGTATCTTGTTTGGTGAGCGAGATCCTGAAACTGGTCGTTTGCCATGGATGAGAGAGGCAGAGAAAACGAAGACGGAGGAAGGTGGCTTCCTTGATAGTGTTGGAGAAGCTCTCCGTTCTGCTGCGGATGCTGTGCTCCCTGAAGGAAGGTCAGTAGAAGATCAGATTGTAGAACTCGAGGGTAAGGTTGAGTTAGCTCTGAACAATCTTCTCGAAGGGGAGAAGAGTCCTGAAGAAATACAGCAAAGGTGGGCAGAGCAACAAGAGAAGATGAAGGAGATGTTACCCTACGAGAAACTTGAAACCCTCAGGAACTTCGAGAGGAGGCTTCGAACTTTTGGTACACGGACGTCTGAGGAATACATTCCAGGAGAGGATCAGACTGAAGTAGAGAGAGAGATGTTTGAGGCGTGGTCTGAACGTAATCCGCCATTGGGAGAGGAAAACCTTCCTTCGGTTCTTGATCGTGTAGGACCCTACGGACGAGGTGCTATTGAGCAATACAGGGAACTTCTTCGGAAACAACTTGGAAGAGAACCAACAGACTACGAGATCTGGGATGCTCTAGTGGAGGCTGGTATTGCGAGTAGAGAGGAGCAACCTCCACCACGATCCAAAACACGCCCACAGAGGTAGGCCATGGCTCAGGAAGACACTGGACTCGCTGCTCTCTTCGATGAGACAGACCCCCGCAAAAAGAGGCTTCTCGGGGAAGGGGAGGAGATGCACGATCTCTTCGGGAGTTCGTACGTCCCCGACAGAGAATCAGAAGCATTGATGTACAACTTCCTCAGGCTGGGTGGCCTGACCGATCCCTTCGTGACTGAGGAACACAAGGAACACCTTCGCCTCCTCGAGGAGAAACACCCAACCCTCTCCAAGGTGGGAGGGGTGGCAGGATTCGCTGCCTCCCTCGTCCCCTTCGTGAGAGGAGCGGGGATCCTCAGTAAGATCCCCGTAGCGGGACAAGCACTCTTCGGGGCAGGGAAGGCTGGACGAACGATTGCAGGAGCGGGAGGGTTCGGAGCAGCGGAGGCGGGAGCCCGTTACCTGGGCAGGGAGATTGAGGCTGAGCAATTACCCTCCGAGATGTTGACAGGGGCAGCCCGAGAGGCGGGCACCATGGCAGCCTTTTTGGGAGGCCACAGGCTCCTGGGGGCAGGAGCACGACGCGCTGTTGGCCGTCTCCCTGCAACTGCTGAGAGGCTCGCCTACAAGGCTGTCCCTGGCCCAGCTCGAGAGGCTGCGCTCGGTGGAACTCTCTTCGGGACCGCGGAGGCGGTCATGGGAGGAGACATCGAGTCCGGGATGGCAGCAGGGGCCATCTTTGGAGCCGTGACGCGCGGTGCCCGCTTCACCCGGGGGAACGCTCGTCAGGGTCAGGTGAAGGCTGCTGTCAATGAAGCTGTGGCTGAAGGTCTCACCCCCGAGAGCCCAGGTTGGATGAAGTTCCTCAAGGGACGGATGACAGTGGGTCCTCGCAAGTCCTTCTCGCCCCAGGAGATGAAGGACATCGCTGGCCACTACGATGCTGCCAACCGCATGATGAGCCAAGCTAAGGTAGCTGATCTCTCCATCCGGATGAAGGATGAGGAGGGTCTCTGGCAGGAGCGTGATAATGAGCTAAAGGCTGCCAGGGTAGCTATTTCCAAGCACGGACAGACGGACCAAGGCAAGAGAGGATCCAAGGATCGGAAGAATTGGGAAACCAAGCGGGATGAGCTAGACGCGGAGAGAGTTCGCTTAACATCCGAGGTTGAAGCGCTAGCCAAGCGGGCGGGGGAGGTGAACACTGAACTGAACGCAGCCCGGGCAATCCTCGGGAGAGATCCTATCCCTGGCCCCGAGGCTGTCAGGACCCCCTCAGAAGTGACCGAAGATGAGTGGGTCTCAGCAGTTATGGCTCGTGAGGATCTTCCTCCCGGAGAGATGAAGCCCTCCATCAGGGAGTTTGATCTACGCAAGGAGCACGCCAAGGAGATCTACGAAGCTCTCAGGCGCGGAGAGGAGGTCCCTGAGGCTGTCATCCGCTCGAGCACGGACCCTCGAGTACGCGGGTATGTGGAGGAGCTAGACCGTCTAGGACGTCCTGAGCGTGCCCCAGAGGAGCGCAAGGAACCCCTGGGTGTGGAAGAGGAGTACCGTCAGTGGCTTCTCTCGCAGCGAGAGGGGCGTGCCACTGAGGCTCTGGCAGTGGAGCAGGCGGAGCGCACCCGGAGGTTCCAAGAGGAATGGCTCGAGGCGGAGACTCGCAGGGGTCAGGAGGTACGCCAGGAGGCCAAGCGAGCCAAGGAGCGAGAAGTCTTTGAGAGGGTGGCTGGTAGGGAACGCCAAGAGCAGGTACGAGAGGAACTCCGCCGGGCTGGGGCTGAGAAGAAACCCCTCGAGGTTGTCACCGAGCTGGAGCCCCCAGGAAAGCTTCCTGTTCCGCTCCAAGCCCTTACCGACAACCTGATTAGAGATGCGAGCGGAGCCAAGAGATTCGGGCTAGAGTGGTTAGCTCCAGAGCCTCCTCCCGTGGGAGCTGAGGTCCAGTACAAGCGCACCCGCTTGAAGGGGGTGGAGTACGAGATTCTTCAGTCCCGGATGCCAGGTGGAGAGTGGCAGGACTTCGCGGTCTTCAACCCCCGGGCTCCCGAGTACAGACCCCACGGCACCACGATGGAGGATTGGCGCAGACATCTTCCACCCGAGAGGCTCTGGGACAATTTGTCCCAGTATCGGTATGCCCAGATTGCGGGTGGATTCCCGGTAGAAGAGAGATTCGCCATGGACCACTTCAAGGACATGGCCAAGCGTAGGAGATCCCAGGGAGTGGGGGCGGAGGATCTCCTTCACGGTCCTGTGGCGGACTACATCGAAGTGGCCTCAGGGTCCAGGTTCGAGATGCTGGGGGCTGGAGGTGGGGGCATCACCCGGGCCATGAGGGACTTCATCCGGAGGATGAGATCTCTTCGCCGGTGGGACTTGGACCTAGGTAAGGGACTTGTCACCGCTGAGGAGATCAAGGCAGCTCGCACAGCTCGCCACGAAGCCCTCGAGGCATCTCTCGGGAAGAACTCGGAGATTCCCCCTGCCAGAGATCTTCCTCCGCCCAAGGCTAGTTTCCTCGATCAACTCAAGCAGATCCACGAGGTGGCCTACCGCCAGGAGAATCGTGGGCAACCTGACCCGGGCTACTACCACATCTTCACTAGGGTCTACAACCCAGTCCGTACAGCCTTGGATCTATCAGTGCCCTACTTCAAGAAGACCATGAAGGGCATCACGAACAGACTTCATGCGGTGGGAGCTGTTCGGAAGAATTCCATATTCGGAGTCTTCGAGCGCGGAGTGGGGATGACCCGCCAGGAGAGTACCTGGGTTTACGATGTCCTCGATGGAGTTCCAGTCTCATCGGTCCCATCAGAGATCCGACCCAAGGTAGAAAGAATCTCGAAGGTCTTTCGGGAGATCTTCGATGAACTATTCACTGAGTTCGGAGTCAAGCGCTACCGAAAGAACTACATCTCCCACCTGAATGAGACTCTCAACCGCATGGCTGCGGACGTGGGTGAACGCCTCGAGGACATAGACGTCTGGTATGAGAAGCCACGTAAGGGCAAGCCTGACGCCAAGCAACAGCTCATCAAGGATCCTCTCATCCTTCTTGAGAAGTACGTCAGTGCTGGCACCAAGAAGAAGTTCTTGAAGGGGCCCGTGGAGCAGGCTAAGGAACAGCTTCTTTTCATCCGGAACAACTACGGTGAGTCCTCACAGGGCGTGTTGGATATGTGGACCACCTTCATCCAACGCGCGCTAGGACGCCCTACCAAGAAGGAAAGGTTCATCAAGGATAGCGCGAATAACTTTGCGCGTATGATGCACCAGATGACGGGCTCGGAGTACTTCCAGCGAGCCATGGGTGATCCTTTTTTTGGTGATAAGATTTCAGGCGTACTAACGTCTGGTGCCTATATGCACTATGTGGGTCTCAAGCCCATGAACATGCTCAGGGATATGTTCCAGACGAACATCGCACTCTCTGAGCTGGGCATGTACCACGGTGTCAAAGCAGCTCAAAAGCTATTCAGTAGGGGACATCAGAGTTTCATTGATGAAGTGAAGAGGCTCCAGGATAAGGGACTGATTGATCAGTTCGAACCTGCCCTGACCAGTGAACCATCGATGCTCCGCTCTCGAGTGGGAGACGTCTACCAGAAGGCCACGGACACCTCGATGGTCATGATCCGGATCTCGGATATGTTCAACCGGGCCATGACAAACGCAGCTGCTGAGTCACGCTTCGATACTACCCTCGAGAGACACGCTGAAGGAGTCATGCGGGGGGATAAGGGAGCCATCCAAAAGTTCCGTAATGGTATCCTTGCTGCGCAACAGGCCCCGGCCATTGGGAATACCGTCCTTGGACTCGTGAAAAGTGGAGCCATCGATGAAGCCAGATTCATGTATGCCAGACACTTCGTTGACAAGTGGCAATTCAAGTACGGTAAAATGGGTACTCCGATGGCGATCCAAGGAGGCCCTTTGTCACGAATGGTTGGAATGCTCGCTACCTGGCCACTCAATATCACTCACTCAATGGTTGGTACCGTCGGAAATGCCTTTCGATATGGTGGCGTCGGAGCTGGAGTCAAGTCCCTCAGCGTTCCCCTCAGACTGACCATCCAGGCCAACCTTGCAGTCTTCACCATGGGTCAGCTCTTGGGCATAGACATCATGAACTGGTTCGCAGGCCCTGAGATGTCCGAAGAGGTGGAGATTGCAGGTCGGAGAATGATCTGGACTCCTTATCCTTCAGCGATGCACGCATTCGGACCCGGCCCCTTCGCCCAGCAAGCTATGGATGTCTTCGAGCTGGGCCAGTCCACCCTGGAAGGTAACGAGTACGCCCGTGACAAGGCCCTAGCGGACGTCAAGAGAAACTTCAAGGGGCCTCTGTACGAGAAGCTGGCACCTATCGGGCTACTGAACTTCGTGAACAGCACTGTTTCCCTCATGTCAGGAGGGGTCTTCAGGGACAGAGACACCGGGGAACTCATCGATGACGGGGACATCACCCTTCACCTGAAGAAGGCAGTAGGAGCGAAGGATCTGAACACTCAGCTCTACCGCAGGGAGACTGCCAGACTCAGGGATGTGGGAGGCGAGGAGTCATCTCGGAGACAGCAGATCACGAACGACGCGCAGAAAGCCCTTGCTGAAGAGAAGTGGGTCATGAGTTCCAACCCTGGAACCATTGTTCTTTGGTTGATGAAGAACTACCCCACGGAGACGTGGCTGTGGGGACGTGCGAAAGCTATCCACGGAAGACTCACCAAGACCCGATGGGAGCGCAGGAGAGGGAGCGCGAGAAGGGGACTAGAAAGCCAGGGTCTTTTTGCTGCGGGGGCTTATGACGACGCATTCCCCTCGAGGTAGGATTTCAAAATAGTTTGCCCCGTAAGGAAGGAGGATACGCTTTGGCCACTGCGGGAAGTGGACAAACAGGAGCCAAGAAAGTGAATGAGAAGTCTCCTCCTTCTCGCGTCTGGGACATTCTCTCCAAGGTGGCGTTCTATCTGGCGTGTGTACTCGGGGCCACCGCAGTGGCTCACGAGGTGCGTCTCAGCACCATCGAGAACAACCGTTTCACGGACAAGGATGGGATGGAACTCGAGCGAAGGATCATGCAAGGGGTTCCGCCCGAATGGTTCCGTGAGGATGTGAGTGAGATCAAGACTCGTCTGGACTCGATTGACTCACGCCTTCGGAAGATCGAGACTGGGAAGTAGGCTAGCTTTTCTGAAACATAACCCCATGGAGATCGGTTTTTGAGTTCAGAAACTCTCGGATGGGTTCTATGTATGCTTCCTTCAAGATCTCATCGAACTGCTCAAGAGGGGTAAGCTTAGGAGCGTGATACCCTTCCCATCCCCACATCGGAGCTACTGAGAAGAGAATAGCTCCCAGACAGGACTTGAGGAAAGACCTCCGTCTCACCAGTTCGGATCCTTCCCCATCACGCAGCTAGCGCACATCTCCATGCTCTTTGGGATCAGAGCCTTGCACGAGGGACAGGCGTGCATATCCTTCGGTACGGGACGTCCTGCCTTACGTGACTCGGTCTCCTCCACATGCTTGGCTTTCTCGAGGGACTTGAGGGTCTCCTCAATCAACAGGTCCGAGGAGGAGGGCGTCTCTCTCTCTTTCTTGCTGGGCATGATAAACTCCGTCGTATTTCTTGCGTAACCAACCAGTATCTCGAAAGATGACATTCTCTGTCAAGTCAACAGGGCTGGTGATGATAGCCAAAAGATCCTCGAGGTTCATCACCACGAGGCTCTCGGTGGCGTGAGCCCTCGAGAGCTTCACCACGAGGAGGGGGACTTTTCCTTCATCCTTGCACTCCCCCTTTAGCTTGTTCCACCAAGCGGGGATGGCCCATCGGTCTCGGTTCTTGCACTCGATGTGGAAGGGTGGGGTCCCTTCAACGTCACCCGCCTCATCTCCTCCAGCTCTCGATTGAATGCCTCTTCGTGTGGAGTGCCACCAGATACGAAAGATTCTGGAGATGGCTCGCTCGAAGTTGTGTCCTTTTCTCCGGGCTCGCTTCCCTTGACGGCTCTTACTCCCAGACATGCAATCTGCTCCTGTACCCAGTATAGGGTTCTTTCTACGTAAGCATATTTGACAGCAGTGTCATTATTTGCAGCGTGGTCAAATAGTTCCCCTATCTCTTTCTTCTTCTTTTCCAGGATCCCAAAGAGTTCCAGCAGCGGGTTCATCGTACATCCTCCTCACTATGCTTTCGTCTTGTACCTCCGTCCATCTTTCTCCAAGAAAGGCAATCTCTCGGAGATCCTTCAAGTGGTCCTTTAGCAAAGCCCAGCATGTTGGACGACCATTTCCAAAGTCTGTTTCCTTTCCGTGGTCCATGATGTAGTGACCAGTTTGCCATCCGTGAAAAACAAACCTGTCATAGTATCCCCATGCAAAGATGAAGATACTGTTCTCCTTTCCTTCATCATCCTTTGGTCTGAACTCAAGCTGATAGTTTTCGCCTGCGTGGTTCCTCACTTCAAAGTGAAAGCCAGCATCAGGAGCACACGCAGAACCTAGACCACTCCAATAGAGATTAGCCCACTTGCAAAAGGCCATCTCTGCGAGAGCCCCACGGATAGCTCGTCCACACCACTGTGGCCCTTTGTTCTTTCCTCTGTTGTTCATTCTGATATGCCAGATCATTCCTGCGTGCGATCCGTAGGCAATTTCTTCTGGCGTGAGGAACTCTTGGTAAACGTTGTACGCCACTTCATACCTCCCTTGAACTTGGTTTCCTTCTCAGCTCCCACCCGCTTCTCGCCATGACCATCCTCATCCGTCAGGTCAAATAATGAGGGGTTTTCGATTGTCTTCGGGGCTTCCTTGATAACCCCGTTCACCCGGTTACTGATATGCTCTGGCACACCTCCCAGTCCCGCTTCCTGAGGGCTGAACTCTAACCCGTGAATCTCCTTCGCCAGGGCCATAGCCTCCTTCAAGTCAACCTCCGCTAGCTGATAGAGACCACGGCACTCCTCGAACGTGAGCTTGCCTTCCCACCAGTTCTTGTAGAATTCTTCCATGACTCCGGTCACCCGGAACTGCTGGAAGGTAGTCACTCGATGCAAAAGAAGCTTGGCACCCTCGAGCCACGCGCGGATAGTGCGCTGACCTGCCAGCCACCAAGGACGTCCCTTCTGGTCATTCCACCCAGATGTTTCTCCCTTGAGCACAGCCTTGGCTGCTCTCCACACGATCTCATCATCCATGGTGACTAGCTCGGAGATGTAGGCGAGATCTTGATCAAAGGATCTCTCAGCCTTGTAGTCCACCCGCTTGCCTAGGATCTGCTCGTGGTACTGCTTGAACTTGTCCCGCCACCATTCCCAGTAGTGTCTAACCTTATCGGATGTAGGGGCGCGTGTGGCAGCTTCAGGGTCAAGTACATCCAGCTTGGCCATATACTTCTTGTAGGCGTGTTGGAAGGGGTCTGGGGTTCGTTTGCGCTCGTTGCCAAACCATGCAGGATGCTTAACGAGTACCACGTTGACATGGGTTACTTCCTCGAAGGGATCCCCGAACAGATCCGCTACCGCTTTACGGGACTTACGCTTCTTATTCAGCTCACGAAAGGCCACGCACCCTCCCTCCTCAAGTGCCTCGAGAAGGTGAAGAATAGACGTCCACCCAGAGTATCCGAGGGCCTTCATCAAGAGACGGGCAGAGGTGGTGAGAACCTTGTCAGGGTAAGCCTTCGCTGCTAGGTAGGTGATGAGGTAGAGCGCGTCCTTCTGCTCTGGGATGTTCAAGCCACAATTCTGGATGTCCATCAACAGGTTGGACGGCTTCACCCTTCTCTCCGTCTATGTAAATGCCCCCTCCCAGGCAGCAGGCTCCAGGAGGGGGCTGGGAGGTGGTGACACCGTGTCGTGGTAAGAGATGGTTGATGTGAGATGGGGAAGACCGACATCGGTGTCACCTCGCGCATGTCAGAAAGGGAGTTCGTTTAGAGGGATCTCCTTCTGTTGTGGGGGTGCGAGATCACCTGGATTACCGAAGATACCGGGACTCCCGGCCTTGGTTTCTGATCGTTCCTGAGCCCCCTCGTTCGTCATCCGGTAACCATCAAAGGTTACTCGGTTGCACCTTACCGTCTTTCCATTCTTCTCGTAGCTATCCTGAAAGACCTCTATGTGCACAGTCTTCCCGACCAAGAAGTTAGAGTATCGAGAATGGAAGGTGTCATCCGCCACGGTCTCATCGCACTCCCAAGCTGTGAGCCCAGGACATCCGAGGCGGGTTAGGACTGTCTTGCACCTGCCAAGTCCCTTGGGTGAGAAGGCGATCGAGTCTCGGATCTTCTGACCTACGTACTTGTGTGCCCGGTCATCTGGTTGAATCACGTACCAAAAGATCCACATTTCATCCTGAGCAGAAGACCACCCAAGGTCTATGTTCTGCACCTTCACCAGATACCAGCCATCAGGCACGATGACATTTCCACCACCCTCGGGAATGTCTCCCCAGTTGACCTTCACTTTTCACCTCCCTCAGATACCTTCTGGACTTCTGACTTGATGGCCTTGACCATCTTCTCTGCTGTCTCCTTGGGGAGATCCTCTGCGCGCTCTACCCCGTGTCTCTCGAGAGCTTTCTTTTCACCCTCCTTACCAGTGAACCCTCGGAACTGAAGGAAGGTTTGGATGTAGGCTGCATCATCAGAACTAGCCTTCTCATATGGAGTTTCGGACTCGGGTTCTTTTGGTTTGAACCCGGGTTCAGTCTCACCACCTGAAGTCTCGGGCGGAAGCGTAACGGAGACTTTCGGGTCTACCGCAGCTCGGGGTCCGTTGTCAAGGTCCCTCTGACGTCCTTCATCGGGCTCTTGCGCGAACATACTGCTGTATCCCAAGTTGAGGTTGGCATCAATGTGTGAGCTTTTTTGTCCCATCTTCACGGCTGAGTTCGTGTTTCTTTTCGCGTCTGCAATACCCACCCCCCGGCCTGTACTCACTACCTCCCCGAGGCTGTTGGTAAGTGTGGTGATGAAGGGGAAATGTCCCTTCAACCCTGCTTTCTCAAGCACGCTTTGAACTCCGTAGTCCACTTCTGTCTTGGCTTGGAGTCCATGGACGTTGCGGATCTTCTCTGCGCCCCCCTTCATCAGGATCTTCTCATCCACCTTCTTGGGACGTTGGCCAGGCTTCTCTACCACCTTGAGGCGAACGTAGTAGTCCACGTCCTCCACGAGAATATGTTTCACGATGTAGTCCATGATCTCGAGGTTTCTCAGGTGCCTACGTTCCATCTCTGAGATGTAGGTCTTGTGAAGGGAGGCTTCATCCCCGTCCTTGTCCCTGATGAGGTGACCTGGACGGAGGACCCTGTTGTAGGGAAAATCTCCTCCTGTGAGAGGGACTTTTTTGGCTTCAAAGATTCGCTGGGCTTTATCTGAGAGTTCTTTGAGTTCTTTGTTTCTCTCCCGTTGGATCTTAAGAAAATCTGGGTCCTCGAGAGATGACGTTCCGAAGATCTCCCCTGTCCGCGGATCCACCTCCTCACCTGAGGCGGGTAAACTGAGTGTGTCTTTTGGTGGTGGCATGTTTACCTCCCTGCTGGGGATTCTCTCCCCTGTCTCTTTCAACGTAATCTTGGTATGTCCTAACAAATCAAGATCACTGTATGTAGCCTTGGATCGTGCTGCTTTGAGACTTCTTGTCTCAAGAACAGTGCCTTCTCCTTCGTATTCCACCTGATATGTCTTAGAACCCATAGCTACCCATGCAGGTGCGCCAGTACCCGCACTGCCCTTCACTGCAACGATAGTGAGTTGGATCCGGAACCGCGTCCTCTTCCTTTTCCATCCGGAGAATCTTGCGGGTGGCTCCCTCCACTATCTGGAAAAAGAACTCGATCTCCTGATTGGTTCGCTCGATTGGGATCATCAGTGAGTAAGGCTTTTTCGTCTTGATCACGCAGTCCAGCCTACACATGGTTTCTCGCTTTCCTCGCTCAATACGATACGCAGCAGCATAGGCTGTACTCTGAAGATCCTTGCGAATCTCCAAGTCAGTAGGTTTTTTGCTCATGAACTTGGTGTCTGCGATGATGACTCCATTCTGTCCATCAAGAAGATCGATATAGCCATGGAGCAGGAAGGGAAAATCATCGCCTAGCTTGACACGAAATGGAAGCTCTACCTCGAGCGGACGAATACTTGGCTCTATCTGAGAGAAGTAAATCTTGCTGAAGGTTGTTCCATCATCCAAGGTTCTCTCGTAGCTACTACCTGCCCAGTCAATTTCTTCACGCTCACAAGCTTCTTTCAGGTAGTACTCGTAAGCTGCTCTCGCATCGTTGGGGTTCACGAACCCCGAATACCCTGCGATTCTTGAGCGGTAGTGGATTTCCTGGACCTTGTGAAGGTTACTTCCTTGGATCAAGTAAGCTGGGGGAGGGGTTTTGATTCCTTCCTTGTAGCGATGCCAGTACTGGCGTTCGCACCTGAGGACCATCTTAATCTGGGACCATGAGATGTAATCTCTCTCCTTTCCTGGAGGAAGAGGCTGGCCCCGTCTTTCCGTCAGGTGTGAAACATCCACCCCGAGAGGGGAAAACCAGTTCGGTACGGTTAATTCACTCATGATCATTTCCCCTGATTGGCTACCTTCACACATTGCAGCAGGCCACTTAGGGTATTGCTTGCAAGGTAACCACCAGCTTGATGATTCCAAATCTCTGCCCAGAAGAGCAGGAATTGCAAACAATCTTGCTTATCCCACTGCAACACAGGTTTGCGGGGCTGCGAACCCCAACCTAGGGGCAAACTCATTGGACCTTCTAATTCGGACATAGCGGTCTCCTTATTGACTGTGGGAGAAGACCGAGGTAGGGTGGATCTCACGACTCACCTCACTTCGGTGAGAGTCTCCTCTTTCGATTGCCCCGGTGTCTTTCCGATGCTTCCTCGCCATGATGCCGGGGCTCTTTTCATGCCTTGGGAGGAGCATCCGTCTTCCTCTCCAGTGCCTTCTTACGGGTGTAGTTCCGACCACCCCAGATACCTCCCGCGATGATGGCCACGTCTATCAGCCTCGTCCAATCGAAGTCTCCCCCGTCTGTGGCGTCCCTCACGATGCTCTTGGAAGCGTCCACGACCTGGGATGCCTGATCAGACGTGAGGCCCTCACGCTCAAGTCTGGGCTGCGCCAGACCACCTCCAGTGTCCAGGAGCTGATCTCGCCTATCCGGGGTCATGTCACACCTACCCACCATCAGGAGGGCTAGAACCATTGTCACGAAGATGAAACGTTTCATCGGACTCTCCTTTTTGGCGTCTTTCTTGACCTCGAAGCAGGGCCTTGGCACCCTGGGCGTGGGTCCTCCTTCATGGTAACCGAACACGGGACCCAGCCTTCGCGTTGAGAAACCTCCCGGTCATTCCAGGGGCGAACTGGGGGGTTTCTCTATTCCCGGACTCTTCCCTTGAGGAAAGACTCGCCAGACTAGCCCGCACGTTGGACAAGCAAAGACGAGATCATGATCGTTGGGAAGGAGGTTCCTAGCGATAACGTTCATCTCGAGGTCACCGTAGTACACGGCCCTAGCTGGCCGTCCACAATGAGTCTGACAATGCCCGATTGTCTTTTCCTCTTCGGGCACTGCTACTGCAAAGCCAATGATCACGGGCTCAGAAGGGTAGTTCGTCACCGTCCCACTCCTCCATAGCATCTCGCTCACGACACTCCTCAACATGCTTCAGCTTTTGATGTCTCCAGCACACGAGGCACTCACCGTGAACTAGCTGGTCTCGGGTCATCATCTCCCCACACTTTCTACACGTAAGCTGACACACCACACACTCTCCCTCGAAGAGATCCTTCTCAAGCATCTCGTGTCCGCACCTGTCACACTTCGCAGGCTCCAAGCCAGGGTTGTCCAGCTCGCGCTGGTCATCGGGGGAACGGGTCTTCCAGGCGTCATAGCTCATTTCTTCTTCTCCTGATTCTCGAGCCATTGGATCGTCATGGCGTGGTTTGTCTTGGGGCGCTTGGTTGGCATCACCCGACCGATGAAGAACCCGAACATGAAGATGAACAGGTTGATCAGAATCTCTCCAGCACTCATTCCTCATTCCTCCTCGCAATGACCATCCACACATCACGCTCCGCACCAAAACCCTTCACCGTGCGCTTGATCACCCGTACGAGTACCTTCTCACCCCTTGCTTTGTATTGGTTCTTCACGCAAGCTTTGAAGTCTTTGGCTGACTCCTCATTGAACTGAAGCCAGCACCCCTCTAGCGGGAGCCTGATGAACTTCGCGTTACTGGTTTCCTCCTTGTCACTCATCTGTCAACTCCTTTGAACAGCAAGCTAAAGCCCGCTCTCGATCAATCCAAAGTTTTCCACAAATTGGACAAGCAAGATCTGGGTCAACACCAAGTTTAATGGGTGTTGTCATTGCAATACTCAAACTTTCCAGTTGCCTAGCAATCTCAAGGATCGAGAATGCTATTGCCCAATATCCTTCGCGGTCTGTCGTTATGTCCAATGTGTCCACATCTTCAACAAGTGTTTGATTCTTAATCACCTCTCACCTCCTTGGATTCAATACGGGTTTGTGTGGTCTGCGTATGCTTCACAGCCATCGCACCTAATCCTCACTGCACAGCTCTCAGCTACGCCATCGTGGGCAGGCTGTGGAACGTAGTAGACACCACATTCAGGACACTTGCGCTGTGTCATGTAGTGCTTGCGAGCACAACGAGAACACCATTCAAGCCATACTGGACTTGGCTCATCACTCACCTTTCACCTCCCGTTCCATACTCGTGAGAGCCTCCATTCCCTTCTCACACTCACAGAACACGTCATCCGAGAGCCTGCCCGTGTCCATGCACTTCTTGCAGTCCACGAGGTAGCTCAAGGCTTCCTGGCAATCGAAAATGGCCTTCTTCACGTTAGCTGCGATGTACTGTGCTTGTTCCATGAAGAGTCCATTCAACAGACTCTCGCAAGCCCATTTCATACGCAGTTTTCCATGGGGGATGTCCTTCACAACTCATCTCCTAGCAATACTCTGGGGGAATCTCGATTGACGAACCTGGCTCAGGTATTCCCTTCAAAGCACCATCCTGGTAACCTGTCACATAGGCATTAAGGGCTAAATCAGGACTCTTGCCAATGAAGAGACCTTTCATGATCCAACCACTTACAAACCCCGCTACGATGCACACAATACCTTCGAGCATCTCTCACCTCCTAGCTCGCCAGCAGGATCCACAGAATGATCAGCAGGAGAGCCACGTACTCTCCCCATAGATGGGCTCTCTCAGTCCTTTCCATCATAGACCTCAAGATCTTTCCATCGGGGAATGTCAAACTGACAATCCTCGGAAAGCTCCTTGTTGCGTCTTGCGCGAAAGATCATCAGCTCAATTTGTTCGTCCGTCATCCGAGAGAATACATCGATCCCGTACTCTCTCTTGTCCTGTATGATCACAGCATCCTTGCCCACACACCAAAGCTCCAGACCCCAATCGTCCACCGTAGGGTGTTGGGTGATCCAATAGACTTGAGCCCTATTCCCTAGAGCTTTGCGGAGCTTCTCACGCTCACTCATCTCTCACCTCCAAATGAGACTAGTCCTGTAAGACGATACGTCCCTCTTCAGGCTTCACGGGCCAGGGATCATCGGGCTTATCCACCTGCCAGCTCCTCCACTTGTAGTACAGTTTTCCCTCTATGTCCCTCAAAGGACCAAAGTACAGAATGAGCTGAATGTTCTCCTCGGTATCCGTGGGATGATGGTAGTGAGCGTATGAGTAGTCATACTCGAAGTCCCTCTCATCGCCACCCGTACCCTTCCAGTCAGCATCGTCACCGCCATTTGTGACCATGAGCGTCCCGATCTTGTCCCCGTATCCTCCATTGGTCTTTGGGTAGGAATCGTATGTTCCTTCTGCTAGCCTTGTCATTCTTTTGCCCTCCTGTGTCCGTTCACGCGATGTGAGACCAGCTCCAAATCAGCAAGATAACACCAGGCAGAGCCTACGCTCCACTGCACCTGGGCCACTGTAGTAGACTCCAATACTTCAATCGTGCCCACATGACCTAGCTCGCCCTTGACCCTGTCCCCTAGCTGAAAGACTCGCCCGTCGTAGGTCGTGACTGATGTCGTTGTGGTCTTCAGACTCATCTCTCACCTCCACTAAGCAACCACCCAACCGCTACGTGCCAGGCATTTTTCCCACCGGCCCATCAAATACCGAGTAGCCACCCGTGTCCGAGGAGGAGAAATCTCCTCGCGCTCTGTCTTGATAGGCTTTGTACTTCCGCCATCCTTTAGGCGGAGGTCAATTGGACTCTTGCAAGAGCCCCGATGCTGGCGATAGAGACCGTCCATACCCAGATCAAAAACCTCACCCCCCAGCTCGAGACCACGATACTCAATGTCCGCCTCACTCATCTTGGCCACCGGCCAGTAGCGGGTTACACGCACAGGCTCTGCCCACGCGTTCTCCTCGTAGACCACGCAAAGCCATCCGTCACATAGTCCTAGTGTCTGTCTCATCTCTCACCTCCACTAAGCTATGTGCCAGACCTCAGGCACGATCACTTCCTGATAGCGCTCGAAATGCTCGCTCGAACACTCCCACCGTCCGATACGCTGATGAGTCCTCACGTCAAACACGTTATCCAGAGGAGCCCTGTAGACCTCCCCACCAGACTCGTAGAACTCATGAGTGCGCGTGAAGCAGATGTGCCCCTTGCTCTTCTCATACATGACTCTCACCTCCTCAGATACTCGCTATGTCCATGTGAAGAGTCCAACCAGCATCGTCCCAAGCTGCGAGAATCCTCTTCGCCCGGGCCCAAGCATCCCCCTTAGTACAAGCCCCAATCTGGAAGGAAGGAAGTCCGTGGTGGCATTCCCAACCTTCAGAGTCCACGCGAGAAGCCTGCACAACGATCACCCAATCCCCGACCCTGTTCGTCTCACGCAACCGCCCGAGCGTTCTCTCTCTGTCCATCTCTCTACTCTCCATCTCAAAAAACCTCGCGTTTCTTACCTCACCCACAGAAACGTATTCACTCTCCATCCGCAACAAACAAAATACTCGTCTGAGACAAATTGACCCTACTTTCTCTCCATGAGAAATTCCTGCACAGTACACGCCCCTCTCTGGCTAAATACTCGGTGTTAGGTAGTACCCTAACAAGATGTGACAAAGATGTGACAATGTGCCTTTCTCATATTTTGTGGTGGTTTTGTCTCCGAAAAGTGACAACTTCTATTCCTATTCTCCGGTCACATACGAAGTCTGTGGTAGACTGGGGGCGGTCCGGGAGGGCCCGGTCCGGAGCCAGGATTATCCTGGCGGTCCTACCCAACCTTTACCATATACCAATCCCGAGCGCGCTCTCGAGTACCCCCTCACGAACTTCGTACGTCCCTAAGGAGATGCGCTCCTTAGCGCGCTCGCTTCTTCACCTTCCTGACTACCTGACACTTTGGACAAGCACTCAGATGGATGCATGGAAATTGCTCCGGGCGTTAGTCTATCTAGAGTTTAGCGAACACACACGAGTACGAACTACCTATCCTACGCGCGCGCGTGAGAGATGGTTGTCCCTGGGGTATACCACCGCGTCCAATGGATCGTTCCACCCGGGTAGGGGAGGGATGCTTACGCTGGTTGAAGTGCGTGTGTAGTGTAGATGGTACGTGTTTGGTTGCAGTTGAGTGGGAGTGTGTGTTACTCGTGGATAGTGACAACGAGTGCGTAGTACGTGTTTGGTAGCAGTTGAGTGTTATCGGTAGAGAGTGATAGGAAGTTTGTCCTAGGGTCCCCCGAGCAAGGGTGGTATTAGTACGAGGTAGTCAACTAGTTGAGGTTCAAGTGCGCGTAGTTAAGCCGTACCCTATCGGGTGTGTGCGTGGGATTATGTTTTCACAGAAGTACGCAAGCGTTCTCACGAGGTGAGGGTATGAGTTACGTAGGGATGCCAGGGGGTTTTCGTTGGTTTCGATGTGTAGGTTGTGGGTGGGTGTTTTTGTTAATGGATTTGATGGATGGCAGATGTAAAGAGTGTTGGGTAGAGGAAAAGGCTTCATCCAGCTAGCGCTGGTTGGTTGATAGAAGACGAGAACGGTGCAGGTGGGTACTCGTCCCTGATCGTCGTGAGGCGTTGGCAGTTCCTGCACCGGCCTTCCTTTCTCTAGGGGGATGAGCGGGGGGTACGTAAGTAGTAGTGGCAGTGGGGCATTATGTCCTGTTTGTCAACTGGGGGTTGACAGGGGGGTAAGGGGGGTGGTAGTGGTGGGAATGGAGGTCAGACAGATGAGTTTCGATGGTCTCGTGGAGGTTGTGTACATGGAGATCAGCAAGCGAGAGTGCGAGCAGCGGGAGCGGATACGGACGCAGCAGGCGGTACGGGAGGTGTGTGAGAAGCTTCTGGAGGCTGCGTTTGAAGGTGCACGTCAGTTTACTGGCCATGGTGAGAGTGCTGAGGAGTTCATGAGGGAAGCACGGATGAGGATGTTCTTTGGGATGACGGCACGCTTCGAGGAGTTACGTAGAGAGGGCTTGATGGAGTTTCCCCCTGACCCTCCTGAAGGGATGTGATGATCAAGCATGAGTGTCCTTGTTGCGGAGACCCGGCGTGGGACTTTTGTCCTGGGTGCGGTCGTGCTGTGAAGGAGTGTCCTGAGTGTCACCGGGAGCTTGCGCATGGTGTGATACCTCGTGGGACGCTTCACTTTGTGGGGAATGGTGTGACGGACTACCGTAACACCATTGATGGTGATGTGGATGCGTATGCTCCTTCTTGGAGGTATGCGTGATGGGTGAAGAGCCAAGAAAGCCAAGTGAGGATCCCTTCATTCTCCAGAGGGAGTTGAAGGCTCGTATGCGCGAGGAAGGACCGCGGGAGGTCTGGAAGATGTTCAGCGAGTTGTTTGGAGGTGAGGCGGAGAGTTACGAGGAGTACGAGAAGAGACTTGCTAAGAGGCTGAAGGAACAGTGGGGATGGGGAGATGGATCGGACTGAGCGGTTAGCTGAGGCTTTCAACCTTCTTCAGGACCTGAAGGAGAGGGGGTACGTGGTGAATGGAGAGAGTGGTCGTTTGTGCGTGCGTGATCCTACGAACTATGGGTTACCTGGGATAGAGCTGGGTGAGTGGACGATGGCTCAGTTGCGTGAGTTTGGTCCTGAGATCTGGAAGCTGGTAGCAGGTGAGGTGGGTGATGAAGCCTGAGCATTGCTTGGAGCATAGTGCGAAGTTCCCCTACGATGCGAGTGACGCTTGGTGGAAGGATCGTGAGAAGGCACCATATCCTGAAGGAGCTTCTTGGTGGTACAAGGCAGCACGGGGGGTCATAGCGGACTTATGGGATAGACACACGATTAAGTGGGGTTTCAACAACGTGGAGGAGAAGACGCGGGTGGATATAGTGGATAGCTTGGCGGAGATCGTACGGTTGGCCTGGGAGAGGGAGCAAGATGGAAAGGCTAGGTGAGAAGTGACGGTTGCTGAACTGATAGAGAAGCTGAAGGAGATGCCCAAGGATTCACTGGTGGCAATGTGTAGGAGTAATACGTACTCATCCCCTCATGTGGTGAGATTTCGCAAGGAGCCTCTTCCTGGCTATGTGATTGAGGAGGAGTTTGCTGGCCGTAGAGACGTGGTGATCATTGAGCCCTAGGGGGTGAGAGATGAGGCTCATCGAGATAGAGGCGTTTGACCTTCAGGTGGTGCCCGTGTGGGAGGCGGAGATTCGGGTAAGGGATCACAAGCCTTTGTGGTCCTTCACGGGTGATTTTGAGGACAAGATGTATCAAGTAGGTTACCTTGCTACGGGTCCTCTCATCTCAGCGATCGGGCACTGGGTAGTGGTGTTCGAGACGCTGGACGGCACAGGCGAGCCGGCGGTGCTGTACCTGGGGAATATTCAGCTCTGTCCGCTGCAAGCAGACGAGCTCCCGCAAGGTCCCTTCGAGGTTCCCAGGCGAAGGAACTACAAGCTTCCTCCGGGGTGGCACTGGGCGAAGTTCGATGAGGTTTGGCTCAAGAGGCGGGGTGGAGCTGGATACATGAGAGAACTTTTCATGAAGGTAAGGGAGCGGAGGATATGAGCAGTATCTCAAACTGGATTCTCTCCTTTTCTGGGCTCGAGACCCTGGGTGTGGAAGACTTCCGCGGAGAAGAACCTCCTTTCGTGGTGAGACAAGTGAACAATGCTCTTCAGGATGCCTATGAGGCTTGGGAGAAGGATACATCACAGGAATCGATCTGTCAGAATAGACCATGGTTCAACCTCGTGGATAGGTATGCAGGCGGGAGCTATGCCTTTGAGGCTACGGTGGCCATGGCTGCTATCAACCATGCGGACATCCCTCGGATCGTGGACATCATCAAGGGAATGAACTGGCGGTGCCCTGAGGAGTTCCAGCTCTTCGTGAAGGATCAGGAGGCCACATGGTTCTCCTTGTACACCATAGTGAGGTAAAGGAATGAACTGGCTCATCTACATGATCATCGTCTTCTCGTTCTGGTGGTCACATGAAGAGGAGCGAAAATGTCCAGGGGCGGGTGTGGTGCGCTGGTACTATCGCCCAGCACCTCCACCTGATTGTCCGAAGCCCAACCCCAGAAACTTCAGCAGTGGCCTCTACGACCAGAAGAAGTACTGGTACGAGAACCCCGTGGAGTTTCCCTGGCCGAGGAGGTGAGGGTCATGGACATGACTGGATTCTGGAGTCGTTTACTAGCTTTGTCTCCTCTTGGTATTTGCGGTGTCGGACACTTGAACGAGAAACTTCAGAAGAAGTATGAGACGGCTAGCGAGGAGACGCACGGACCTGTGAGTGCCTTCTACGTCTATGTACACGAGGGTGGTTTGTACTTCTATGGAGATACGCCTATTGAGGCGCTTGAACGTGCTGAGACTTGCTTGAGGAGGTGAGTCATGATCTGGTTCATTGCTTGTGCCTTCGTGAGTGGCGTCCTTGGGTATTTAGGGGGCTACTACGTTGGGAGACAAGAGGAGATCGTAAATGCCTCGAGAACCTACAAGGACGGATTCAGAGACGGGAAAGAAAGTAGCAGTGACCTTGGAGCTGCGCACGGATGCAGACCTCGCTCTCTTGGACAGTCATGAGTGGTGGGATCTGGCCTTGAACGTGATCCCGCGGGACTTCAAGGTGAAGGTGCTGCGGGCCAAGGCTATCAACATCAAGTGAGGTGAGAAAGTGGAAATACAGGACATCGAAAAAAGGTTTACGTATCATCCTCCCAAGGAGGGACAGCCTGAGATCTATACGATGATCAGGAACACTGCAAAGAGCTTGGCACTTCTTCTCAATGACAACTGCCCGGATAGCCGGGAAAAGTCCCTCGCGGTAACCAAGCTTGAAGAGGCTGTCATGTGGGCAAACGCGAGTATCGCAAGGCAAGACTGATGGGACGTTGTGAGGTCTGCTTGGAGAAGCCAACACACACCTGTGTGTATGACGGACAACCAATGCTCGATTTCTGCGAAGAGCATTATGTGGAACATCTCAGGGAAGCTCATCATGTACCGGCTAGCGAGATCCGAAAGCTTGTGAGATCAGAGCGTCATCGTCCGCTTGAGGAGATAGAAGAATGAAGTCCGCTCAGTCTGTATGTTTACTTGAATGTGTCCCATGGCGTGTCAAGGAAACAGTCTCCCAGGTCTCCTGGCTGGTACTTGGGTGCAGCCTGGGTGGACTTTTTCTATACGCATGTGAATCTCATCCCCCAGAACGGGAAGAGATCCCAGGGCTGGTCACTCTCGAGGAGTTCATTGAGACATCACAGGAGGTGCCCGAAGACTATGAGTCATTCAAGCAAGCCTTAATCCTTAATCCCCTTGACTCTTCGTTGATCGCTAGAGAGAACCTCGAGGGTGATCCGCCCGCCTTTGTGGATGTGGACCCGATCGTGTTCTTTGTACTCCTGGAGTACATGATGCCTGACATCCCACGAGAGAGACGTGTGAAGCTTTGGCAGAACTGGTTCACGGCCTACTTCAGGATGAAGGAAGATGGACACGAACAGGCTCCTTGACGCAGCAGAAGGAAAATTCAGGCTCGGGTTCTTTCAGGACCTGAACATGAGGAGAGGAAACAATGAAATTGTCTCTGACGTTCCTAGTGACACTAGGATTGATTCAAGCTGGAATGAGTGGATTGAAGCATACTCAATCGAACTCTACTGGCTCTTGGGGAGCCAACAATACGATATCCTCAGAGGACAACAGGAGAAGCGTAATGCAATGGAACGTAACCCTGAAGGTTAGGGGACAGGCCACAGTCATCGCAGAAGCGGACGTCCGTGAACTGGACAACTGGGTGACCTGGAAGTGGACCTCCTCGGTGGCTGGATGGGGTACTACACTTGATGGGCAGGGGCTCAAGACTCGTGCTACCTGTGTCCTCCTTCAGGGAGATCTGGTGGGCACTCACTCCCCTCGCGAGGAGGAATCCATCAAGGTGGGTGTCTTCTACATGGATGGACTTCAAGGATTCAGTGCAGGTTCGGGAGAGGAAGAGGTGAGTTTGGAGTGGGCTGGCGTGATCGATACTCCCCCGGTGGACCTGGATCTCTACTACGAGGAGGTAAGTGAGTAGCATGGTCCTCATCACTGAAGAGTACCTCGAGCTGAACCGTCAGAAGCATCTGGCGGATGAGAAGTGGGGCTCCACGGCCCCGCGGTATGCGCAGGCCATTGGTGAGTTAATCAAGGCTTATGAGTGCTCTTCGGTACTGGACTACGGGTGTGGCAAGGGAGACCTCCGACTTGCCATGCCTACCGGGGTTACGGAGAAGGTTTCTTGGTGGGAGTATGATCCTGCCATTGATGGAAAAGCACTCCCCCTCAGGGATGAAGATCCGTTTGCTTGCGAACTTGTGGCCTGTATAGACGTGCTCGAGCACATAGAGCCGGAGTGTTTCACTGAGGTCTTTGAGCATATCAAGCTGTGTACGCGCAAGGTGGTGTTCTTCGTGATTTCCGCAAGAGAAGCAATCCACAAGCTCCCAGATGGAAGCAACTGTCATCGCATCATCCAGGAGCCAGAGAAGTGGCTTGGGTGTCTGATGGATAGGTGGAAAATCCGAAGCTACAACCTCCTCGGGGATACCGAGGTGGTGGCTGTTTGTGAGAAGGAGTAACAAAGTGGAAGTATTCAATCATGACGTGGTAGGGCTTCATGCCCGCTTGAATCGATTCCTGACAGAACTCCAAAAGTCTGCATCCTCAAACACAGCGGTTGTCTCAATCTTCGATGCAGACAGACTCCAGTCGTATATGAGCGCTGTTCATCGCTACCATGACTGGGTTGTTGCTCAGCCTCAACTGGACCTCCCTGAGTCCGCACCTCGTAAGTGGGTTCTCGAAGAGAACACAGAACTCGTGGACACGGAAAACGAGTCTGTGAACGATGTGTGCCGGATGCTGGACATCTGTCGGTTTGAATTGACGAACTCTCAATCCGCAAGGATGCCGTCCGGTCTCCTGAGCTTTGATTCCGCGCGTCTGATCGCAACCGTTGTGAAGTGTGAGAAGTTCTTGGCTGACTATATCAGGCCCACGACACCCCTGGACCTTCCTGAGTCTACTCCGAGAGAGATGGATACGGGTAGTGGTCAACTCGGTGTTAACCCCGGAGCATAGGAGGTAACAATGCCCAAGGGTACGAAAGTACATCGTTGTGTTCAGAAGCTCAAGAAGAAGCCAGGGGTGAACCCCTACGCAGTCTGTCAAGACTCAACGGGCCAAAGTTACAAGACCGGGAAGCCTCTCAAAAAGAAGTCTTCCCCCAAGAAGAAGTAGGAGGGACCGATGGATCCAACTGACAACGTTGTGGCGAGGTTTCTCAAAGCTCTTGGATACCCAGGTATTCAAGGTGTTCAGGTGCAACTCTCCACGGGTGACAGGCGTTGGATATCCAAGCCTGAAGCGTTCTCTTGTCTTGAGCAACTGCATGAGATCTTTGTGAAAGCTGAGATCACTTTGAAGGTGACAGAAGAAGAAGTGGTGGAGCTGGGCCCTGAGATCTCAAAGGGGCCTCTTCTGGATGCGCTAGATCCGTCCCTTGTGAATCCCAAGAGGGAACAAGAGGTGATCGATGAAGGGAGAGAACTCCCAGACCAAGCCCTCGAAGAGTGACGCTGCCCAGATGGCCTATCCGGGACCGCGGTGCGAGCGGTGCGTAGAGCTGGAGAGAGCCCTCCGTGCGCGTATCGTGGATTGTAGCTTCTCGTTCCTACTCGTGAGGTTCCCAGATGGGACTCCTCGAGACGATCAAACAAAGGCATTGTGGACTCTTCATGATGTTGTGGCGGATATCAATCCGGCTATGTCGGTGATAGGGGATGATTCTGGAATAGAAGTGAAGGAGATGACTGCTGATGAGTTCAGGGAACGTGTAGATAGCATCGTGAGAGAAATGGGAAAGCTATACCTCGAAGGAAAGAAACGTGAGCAACCCACCGAAGAAACCACACCCGAGGGTTGAGAAGTGGACAGAGACCCCGGATGGGGGACTCCTGGGTGAGAGAATCACTAAGCGGGACACTACCTCCTTCATCCACATAGATGGAGACTACTATCGTAACAAGGCGAAGTTCAAGAACCTGCAAACGAAGATGGAGTTTCGTAGAGCCCTCAAAGATCGTCTCATGCAAGCCCTGGATGCCCTCCCAGAAAATACTCCCATTGAGGTGGAGCTTCAATATCTCACAGCGCTCACGGTGATTGAGAATCCCGAGGCTACTCCTCACATGATCACTATGGCCATGAAGAACGTGGGCGAAGTGAGAGGTCTCTACAAGAAGGTGGTGGACCTTACAGCCCACCAAGGAGGGCCCAAGGAAGAAGGTAGTATCGTGGAGTTCATCAAGTCCTTCCCTGATGAGCTGAAGAGACAGATTGCGGAGGAGATTGGCGTTGGGCACGCAAGGATAGAGGAACATGAACAAGATGAATCAGAGGACGGTGACTCTGGGACAAGCGATCAAGTACTTTCGGACGCGGAAGAAGGGGATGTCCCTCAGAGCAGTGGCAAGGGAATGCGAAATCAGTCACGAGTACCTGAACCAGATCGAGAGGGACAACTCGGAACCGAGTCAGGACTTGATTCGCTCTCTAGGGATCTCTTTGGGAGTGGACCCTGAATGGCTGATGCTTCTGAGTGGGATAATCCCTGACACCTTCAAGGAGACCATCCGTCAAAATCCGAAGGATGTACTGAACTTCTTGGAGAAGCTTGGTGAGGAGGGAAACAAGTGAAGACAGTTAAGGTTGAGAAAATTGGTCTTAAAAGAGCACTAGAGCAGAATCTTCGTAAGCATCGAAGTGACTTTGAGGATGCTCTCGAGGGTTACAAAAAGAGAGCGGTGGAATTGCTTGAAGAGCATATTGAGAGAATTCGTAATGGGAAAGTGGAAGAAGTGTATGTTCAACTACCACGTCCAGTTGATCATACGCCTGAGTATAAGCGTGCCTTGGCTATGGTTGGAGCAAGCGTTGATGATCAGATTGAGTTATCTAAAGATGAGTTCGCTCAGTTGTGGCTTGATGATTGGAGTTGGAAGCGAGAGTTTCTTGAGACATCACGCATGTACACTCAGAGAAGATGAGTGATGGCTAGGCCATCCGAAGAAGCTATTCAGCGTATGGCGTGGGCTCATGCCAAGGATGATGCCATTCTCTTCCTCAAGTCCTTCGTGTACACGATGGATGAGCACGATGAGAAGGACCCCGTCAAGCGGTTCCGAGTGATTGAACCCATCGAGGTGATCGCGAAGCTCTGGCAGGATTTGCCAGCGAACGAGCACATAGTGATCAACAAGTCTAGGCAGTTGATGTGTTCATGGCTAGCGGTGGCTATGGTGATGTGGGAGTGCCTACGCAAACCTGGGAGGTTGTGGGGTATCGTGAGCAAGAAAGAAGATGATGCAGCAAAGCTCATCGGGGAGACAAGGATGGGCCTTTGTTACCACTATCTTCCTTCCTGGATGAAGAATGAGCACCGCCTGAGACCTACTGAGGTGAGGAACACGTTCGAACATCCGAATGGTCCTGTGTCTCAGGTAATGGCTATGCCTCAGGGATCAAACCAAGCGCGGATGCACACGTTCTCGGGCATGGTGTTCGATGAGGCTGCGTTCCAGGATGCTCTGGGTCAGACGATCGTAGGAGCCAAGCCCACGCTTCACGGGGGCGGTAAGCTTATCTTGATATCCAGTCCTGCTCCTGGGGAATTCCAAAGTATCTTCGAGGGGAGGTGGTCAGCATAGGAGGTTGTCATGGAGATAGCCAAGTGCCCGGTGTGCAAGAGAGAGATGCTCAGGAGACGTGAGAGAGACTGGTGGGCCTACTATGACGTGAGTGAGAAGACGGGCGATATCATCCAACACAGACATCGGTGGGGTCAGATCACGGAGACAATCATGCCATGGGAGGATCCTCTCTTGGTGAGAGTCCATTCTAAGCCACCAGTGAGGGACAATAGTGTTATCTGGGTCAAAAGGAAAAGGAGAAAGAGGTGAGTAGGGCATGGATTGATCCTAAGGTAGATGGAATTCCTCCAATGGAACCAGAGACTCTCGAAGGGCTGGCAAAGATTGTTCGTATCTTGCATTCGGGTGGCACTTCTGGTGTGTATGGGTGGGTTCCTAGTAAATTGCATGAATTAGCGGATTACTTGGATAAGAGTGGGGAGGGAAAAGGTGAGTGAGAAAGTTTACAAGTACTTCGATATAGAGATCCATGGTGATGCGAGACTTAGTGCTAACGTGAGGATCTGTATGGAGTGTGAAGGGAAGCTTGAGATGGATCATGCTCATGGGTGGTTGTTTGGATTCTGTAAGAAGTGTAGCAAGCTCTACGTTCTTGAGGAGGGAAGAGGTGAGTGAGAACTGGGTCTTCGAGAACTTCTCGATCACGAAGCCAGAAGTCCATATCAACGCAAAGGAGGAGTCCCGTGCGATACTACTTCGGGCAGGGGCCTCTGCTCTGGAACAGGCTACCGGGGTATACAAAGGACGTCCATGTCTCATTATCGGGTCTGGGCCAACCTACGACGCGATCCGTCCTGACACCTTTGATGGTCTGGTCATGGCCTGCAACGCAGCAGCCATCGAAGAACATTGTGACTTCGCGGTCATTGGGGATCCACCAGCAGCGAATGAACTCCTCAAAGACTTGAAGGTCCCTACTATCTTAAGGACAGATGACAAGCACGCTAAAGAAGCCTCGGAGACCATAGCCTCCCGAAGGGAGAAGGAAGACTACGAGGTCTACGTGATGTTACCACCGTCTGACATGGTCCAGATGACCGACGTGAAAGGAACTCCCTGTCTTTACTCCGTGAGGATGACAGGCACCGTGGCCTGTCTAGCAGCGGGGATGATGGGGTGTTCTCCGATCATCCTGGCGGGTCTGGACTATCTTCCGTATTCGCTCACGAAGATCTCGAGATACGACGTCACCAAGTGGTACAAGCCCGCTCCTATCTATGAGGCCAACCTGGCTCCCTGCCGGAGGTGTCTGATACCGCACCACTGGATGATGGAGATCTCGATCACGGAGACCTGGGCTCGGGAGGTGATCTTCAATGGGGGTCTGGTGTTCAGGGCTTCGAAGGAGGGCCTGATGAAGAATATTCCCGTGCTTCCTGAATGCCTGAAGAAGGGTCTGAGAAAGGGTGGGACGTGGATGACAGAGGTAGGTACTGGGAGAAAGAAGTGGCTTGAGTACCCGAAGGAGGAGTCATGAGTAGGAAGATCATCCACATCGCGCTGAGTCCGCACGCGGGATACCCCTGGGTCCTCCAAGAGATCCTCAACACATACACGAATGACGAGCACATCTTGGTGGCAGGAAGATGCGAGGAAGCAGACGGAAGAACCTTCCCTAAGCCTGAGGAGGCACTCGGGAAGATCCACCTCTGGGATAAAGTGGACCGGCTACTCTACGATCAGGCGGACGCCTTCATTCTCCACGGGAACGGGCCACACCTCAGGATGGACGTGGGCTGGGAGGATGGAGTTTTCGATGAGAAGGACGACCGGCCCAAGGCGTGGCTCGTCTACGAACCCTACTGGGGCTGGCAGCCGTGGTCCTGGGGACCGTTCAAGAACAGGAGACTAGCCACCTTCCTGGGGCTGAAGTCCCAGATCTGGGATCAGGCCATGGACGTCCCGGTCTCAAGGATCCCCTACCTCGTCCAGCTCCAGGAATGGAAGCCCTTCAATGAGCGGGCTCAGGTGGTCTCCACGTCCTTCGCGGTGAGAGGCTTCACAGATTATATAGGGGCCAAGGGAGTCCCGATCATCCGCAAGGGGTTCGAGCACGCCCAGAAGGAGGTCACTAGTGACGAGGGTGCTAACGGGTGGAAACTTGAGGAACTTGAGAAGGAACCTCTCTGGGAGGCCATCGAGAAGAAGCGGTCAGTCCAGGTGGGAGTGGATGAGGTGGTCACGGGAGGGTTCCACCGCTCAGGGCTGGAGTACATGGCTGCGGGCTGTGTTGTCATTCACGGGTTGACAGAGAACGTTGAATATCAAATAAGGAAAGCCTTTGTAGAGAAAGACTTTACGTGTGAGAGGATGCCTACGATGAGGTTGATTGCAAAGAACTTCAGGTATGAACTCGCGAAGATTCTTCAATGGAACCCGAAAGAGCTTGAGGAAATTGGGACAAAATGTCACAAATGGGTATCCGATATGTGGCACCCCGGCCGGCTGACTGAGGCGTTCTACCTCCCCCTTCTCACCTGACCCTCGGATCCGCCCAGCCGGCCGGGGAGGGGCCGGCTGAATGGCAGAAGCAGACTCTGAACTCCTCATCGAGAGACCAGGCATCAAAGTCCAGCGGTACTACAACGGCTGGAACGCGGTCTCCTACCATTACTCTTCACACCCTGAGAAGACCACTGAGTGGGCTGAGCACGAGGCTCTGTCCTACCCTGGGGGTATCCGTGGGGCTGCGTGGCGGGCGGAGATGGAGCTGGACTTTGGGGCTCGCCAGGGTGAGAAGGTCTACATGCCCCCATGGGACCCCGCGGTCCACATCATCGATCCCATCGAACTGGACCCCTCCTGGGCTAGATTCAGAACTATTGACCTGGGTTACGCAAACCCCACAGCTTGTTTATGGGGATGTCTGAGCCCGGAAGGGGTTCTCTACCTCTACAAGGAATACTACCACTCCAGAAAGACCGTCCCTGAGAACTCAGGAGCCATCCGGTCTCTCTCAGCTCGAGAGCGCTATGACTGGACCCTGATGGATCCCTCTGCGTTCTCCCAGCGTCCAGAATCTCCCGAACCTCTCTCATCCCAGTACGCAGAAGAAGGAATCTTCGCGGGTCCCGCTGATAACCGGGTAGAGGACGGGATCGCAAACGTCCTGAAGTGGCTTCACATCCAGGATGACGGAAAACCTTCTCTCTTCGTGTTTCGCACGATGCGGAACTTTATCTTTGAAGTGGAGAAGTATCGTTACAAGAAGATTGATCCCGCCAAACAAGATGAGACCGAGATCCGTGAGCGTCCTATTGCAGTGGACGATCACCTACTGGACTGTCTGAGGTACATGATCCAGGGCTGTCCGGATCTTTCAGAGACAGCAAGGAAGATGGGATTCAACCGACCTAGCATCCAGGAGAGGTGTTGGGCTTCTTATAGAAACACGGTGATGATTGGTGCGGACTCCGAGGATTTATCTGGCGGGGTCTCGGATAACATTTTCTGATTCTTTGCTAGGAGAAGAACATTGGCCGTTACCTGGGCTTTCTCGAAGACCGTGGAAAGTGTGATGGGCAACAAGAGAGTCATTGTTGGGACTCTTTCAACGACTGGTAACGCATCATATACCAGTGGTGGAGATACCTTCAATGCTGCCACTCTCTTGGGTTTGACGAACGTGGATCATGTGATTGGTGGGCGTGGGTATTACTTCGAGGTGGACAACGCGAACAACAAGCTTCTTGTATACGCGCACCTCCATACTCAGGTATCAGGAAATGCCACTGCCGTCCCAGAACCTACGGGTAGTCAACACGCAGCACTTACAGCTTCCACTGTCCTGACCACGTTCACGACAGACGTTATCTTTGTGGGGTTCTGATCATGGCAAAGAAGAAGATGAGCTACGGGAAGTCCTGTGCGGACTACGCGAACAGCACAGAGTACACCATGGACATGGTAGGGGCCTTCAAGAAGAACCTGCCAGGTGGAACTTTCATGCCCAAGATGCCCGCGCATAAGGCAGGGGCAAGTACGGAGCCTAACAACCCACAGAAGAATACAGCGTTCAAGGACTACTGAAAGAATCACGGGTGATGAGCAACCCTGAGAGTCAGGTTGACTCCAACCTGCTACCTGTTGTCATTCGCTTGCTCGAGGAGATTCTTGAGCAACTGAAAGAGATCCGTGAGCACTTGGATCACGGGTTCAGTGAGGATACGCAATCATGAGTGCTCTGGATAATGTCAAGGTGACCGATGGGAGGCTTCTGGTAGATGCTGCCCCGCTCAGTCAATGGACTGCGAAGGGTGATCGGTCCTTCATTGCTACCACGAATCAGGGGTCAGGCTCGAGGACTCTTCTTACGCTGACGGCAACTCTCGGACACATGCTTCTCCTCAAGAATGGATCCTCGAAATATGACTGGGTCATAGAACGTTTTTCGTTCTATATCGAGAACTCAACCACCATCGTATATGTGGACCTCAACCCAGTTCTTGGAACCATCACAAACAACGTGAGTGATCAAGTCTACAGTACTCGTTCGGGATCTTCTGTGAAACCTGATTCTACGTATGTCGTGGACTCCTGGGAAGAAACTGGGACTGGAATGGGAGGAGTCACGGAGGGTCAGTTTATTCAACAGGTAAGAGGTATTGGTGGAAGTGGTGGATTTGAACCCTGGGAAACCAAGGGTTCTTTGATTCTTCCCTCGGGGACGTCTTTAGGAATAGCTGCGATTGATAGTGGAACCGGAGAGTTTGGATGCTCAATCGAGTTCTCTGAGGTGGAGCGGTAGATGTTCCCTGTTTCCATCCAGGACAAGCTGTCAAAGACTCCTCTTATCATCACGAAGAGGAGACAGGCAGCAGTAGCAACCGTGGACGGAAACGCTCGAGAACTGGGAATGACCACGGCTGTTCGAAAGCCTTTCCATGACTACCTCAGGGATTCAAGTGATGATGAACAAGGAGCAGGAGCGAGCGCAGATACGGACTACACGCTCTCTCCACCTGCCAACAAGATCCTTGCAGCTACCCATCTCTTCATGTGTCTTGCTGCTGGGGCCATAGATGACGCAACAGCTACTGCGGGTACGGAATGGGCTGGAGGATCTGCACTCACAAACGGACACGAGTTCTTTTTTCTGATGGACGGGGTTGAGTATAACATCCATCGGATAGCGGACGATACAGAGGTTCAGAGTCATGCGGATGTTCTTACCCATGGATGGGAAATCTTGAAGGGACCTACGGTGGATTGGCATTCCTCTAACTTTG
>JAAETT010000464.1 GCA_024228115.1 bacterium | reverse complement strand
TTATTCAGCTGCTGCATATTCAGAGTTCTTCTAAAAAAAGGCAACTGGGGAGCGAAGCTCCCCAGATCCAAGCATCATATGCGTGTATAATTGTGCTGCACATGTATATTTTGGTTTAGTCACAAAATTTTTGACCCATTGATAAAGGGGGTCATGGGGGCGTTTGGGGGGTTCGATATGGTCGGATTGAAATTTGGACCCGAAATTCGAAATATACGCTAAAAACTGCCACCAAGCAGCAAAATTCATCAAAATCGGAGAGAAAAATTTTTCCCCAAAAATTGCCCCCCAATAGTAAACAAGTACCCAATATTTGAACTAAGCATAGTACAAATGGGTAAAAGTTCGGGAAAATTAGTATTGTGCTGCCCCTGGAGGTGTGGGGCAAAACAGTGCATAAGCCACCTGTGTTAATAGTTTTCGTATTGAAAGCAAATACTGTATAATTCCATTAAAAGTTAAAATATCCTATGTTAACAGTTCTCGTACTCAAAGCAAGTAAAATGGTAGCCGGATTTGAACTCAGCATACTCAGAAACCTAGGTTCTGTAAATTTCAGCAAAATCGGACAAGCCTAAGGAATAAGAAAGGCTAAGAAAAAAGA
>JAAETT010000463.1 GCA_024228115.1 bacterium | reverse complement strand
GAGTGTAGCAGATGATGCTACTTGTAGAAACATTCCTACTCGTTGCAAGGCTAGGTCGTAGTTGCGTTCGTCGAGGTCGATGCCGATGGCGTCGCGGCCTAGCCCGGTAGCTACTTCGAGTGTTGTCCCTGATCCTGCGAATGGGTCTAGGACGATTCCGTTACGCCAATCTTGGTGACCGCAATCAGACCAACCGACCGTCTCGGCCTGGCGGACGACTGACGTGTTGGCCCCGTCGTCCCGTAGGTGCTGGTTGACGCCATCGGCTGGGCGCTCTCCGTCCAGCATGGTTAGGCGTGCGGGTATCCGGTCTGTGTCTGTGCGCATGTATTCTGGTTCGCTGGTGATACGTTCGCTGGGTTTCCCACACTGGCGGCATACCCGCTGAGGTACCATCGACCTAATCGGAACATCCAACAGTTTCCGTGGCCAGGTCGCATAATGCGACCCTTTGTACGGTTGAGTAGGGATCACCCAATAATCCAACGGAGGAGCACCAGCAGGATCAGGCACTTGCTCTCGCTCCGTGTTCTTGCGGGCGCGACCAGTTCTGTCGAACTCACGATTGGCGATCGTAGGCTTCTCGTTGCTGTAATCCCTGGCGTGTGGTTGTCGTACTGCGTCGAGGTCGAAGAACCGCTTCGAGTCCTTAGCGAAGATCATCAACTCAGTCGTTGCCGGCCGGTACTTGTCACCCAACGCCCCAACCGGCGGATTCGGACGACACCACCTGACCACATTACGCAGACGCCACGGCTCTGTCTCGCGGCCGGTGTGGGGGTTACGGCCATACACCATCGTCCACCTAACCGTCTCAGGAACCAACGACAACGACTTAGCCAACGGCCACTGGTCACTACGCCCGGCACGAGACGGTCGGTCGTTGTCCGGTAGCCCTGCTGCTGCCCGTTTCACTGCGGAGCCACTGAATTTGGCTTGGCCTTCGCGTAGTCCGTTCTCGTTGTAATCCCCACCAGCACCACCCGACCCCGCAAACGTATCCCCCAACTCGAGCGCGATGCTGCCGTGTGGAGCCAACACCCGGCGGCATTCCTCAACCACCAACATCAACGAATCCACAAACTCACCCGGCGTAGCCTCCGACCCCATCTCACGGCCCTTATCAGGATGGTCAGATGGCAAATACGAACGGAGCGCCAGAAACGGCGGCGATGACAGTACGAGGTCGACTGATTCGTCAGGGAACGACTTGAGTGTTTCGAGAGTGTCGCCGATATGCCAAGTAGCGTCACTCATAGTTGCGCCTCGTGTAGCAGGAATTGGGTGCCTATGTATTCTGTATATGCCGGTGGGATCGCTTCTCGTATCTGGTGCCAGTCGTCGGTCCAGTCGATTCCTAACGCTTCCTGTCCCTCTTTGACTGATGACCAGGCGTGGAGTTTGGTTCCGTCGGCTCGTGTCCATAGGCGTCGTCCGTCGGGTTTTCCGTATACGGCTATGGTGTCGCGGTCTTGGGGGTGGTTGCAGTGGAGTCCCCATACCGGAAACGATGTTTCAAATAGGCGATGACGGCGCAGGTTGAGGCCGAACGATGTCCCGCAAAGTGTCACCCCGTCAAGGCCGGAGCCTATGACGTTTTCTATCGCATAGGGTTGGTCGGCGTGTGTGCCGTAGGTAATTAGGGCTCGAGTTTCGTTGAGTAGTCGGGGTTCTTTAGATCCGAACCGGTTCGCCATCGGTGTGTATCCTTGGCATGGCGGGGATGCGTGTATCATGTCGAATGGGCCTAGGCTCCACCAATACGGGTCTAGGGCGTCGGCTTCTATGAACTCAAAAGGGTAGTCAGGTTGAGGCGTGGTGTCGATACCTATGATTTCGTCAAAGCCGGCTTGGTGGTATCCCATTGCCGCACCGCCGGCACCGCAGTACAGGTCTAGCAGTTTCATGGTTGCGGGTCTGGTCCGTAGGCTGCCATCTCTGCCTCTGCTTTGTGTGCTGCGAGTAGGGATTGCATGGCGGATAGTTGCTGCCGTCTGGCCCGGACTGCTTCGCGGGCGGCGTTGTGCATAGCGTCGGCCATGTTACGGGCTCCGCGTTCCTTCGTGCAAAGCGAGTCTACTTTGGCGCGGCGATAATCGACAGTGCCTTCCGACTGTGCAAGGTATGCGGTGGATTTCGCTGCCCGGTAGGTGTCCTCAGCTATAGCGTACTCTTTGCCGTAGGCGACTAGAGCG
>JAAETT010000462.1 GCA_024228115.1 bacterium | reverse complement strand
CCCGGAATAAAATACTTCGACGGCAGCAGCAGAAGCGCCGGAGAGGGCACACGTAACTTTGTTGTCTTCGATGAGAATGACTTAACTATCCTCAAACGTAATGATGAGTTACTGCGGCAGGACGTCGAGAAAGACCTTATCAATGTACATAATTTGAGTGAAGAGGGGTTGCTAGCGGCAGCAGAGCTGGGTGGTCTGGCGGCACCCTCGGTGGCTACCATACGGGCGGGCGTTAGTGACTTCGAAGGTTTCGGTGAGATATCACTACTGGCAACTCCCGACTTTTTAACAGACTTCAGTGCGCGAACGTTCGACGCGGACATCTACTCCCCTCGACAGTCACGCGCAGTGCATGACATCAACATAGATAAAGCGCGTGAACTTTACGAGAGGCTCGACCCTGAAGGGTTGGGTCTGAGCAAGCCTGACCACCAGACAATGGAAGAGAGTGACGGTGCGATGCATCTGCGGAACTCGCCCGCGTTTGAGTATGAGTGGATGAAAGCGCAAGGCAAAGCGCCTCGTTTGAAAAAGAGAAAAGTAGACCCTGTCGTTCGCAAATTCGCAAAGACTGAGTTGGACCGGTGGGAGCTAGCTGACGATCTCAAATTCATCAAAGCTGTAACAAAGCACTACCAGGCGCAGCTGGACGACCTGACGGCGGAGGGGTTTGACGTTCGAGCCGAGAAGATGACTGACTGGTTTTTCAAGGACGGTATTATTCGTCAGAATAAGTTAAGAGAGTGGGCGGGGAGAGTAGCTGACTATCGGAGTCAGGGCGGTGTAGATACGTTTCAACTGCAGCAAGACATCGCGAAAAAGATGCGAGTTAAAAAGACTCGCGATGCATACGAGGCGCACGTCGCTGACACTTTCAATGACTTAGTGAAAAGCAAAAAGCTGTTTAAAGGGTTCACCGCCGCCGGAAATCGGAAATACGTCCCTTATAATATGGATAATGTCATCAAGGATATGACGAAGCAGCTGCAAGCCGGAGAGAATTTTTTCTATGGGGCGGGCACGGTCAGGTCTGCGTACGCGAAAGAACTGACTACCTTGAAACAGATACAAGCGAAACGTGACAAAATCGTAAGTGAAAAAGATTTCAAACAGGTAAAGGAGCAGTCTAGTGAGGTATTCACTGACGCGCTGGACGCGCTGCGACCTTACTATAAGTACGACTCCACCTCTTTCGGCTATCTCGACGACGCGGGCACCGCGATCACCGAAGGGAGGCGTGCGCTGAACGATGCATTCAATATGGATGCTGACGCGTACAAAATCGTTGACGACCTGATAGAGTACCTGGTTGCGCTACCTACGTCTTACTTCGAGACTAAGTTCCGACGGCCCGTGCAGTTCGGTGAGTTCAGCACCGCAGTCGTGCCGAAGGGTCTGAAAAAAGAAGCATTACAAGTGTTGAAAGATGCCGGTCTGCGAGTCAAGTACTATGACTCAAAGAAGAAAGAGTCTCGCGGAGAGGTCATCGCTCAGCAACGAGATCTGCTCTACCAAAAAGACGCCGCACAGCCAGAAGCACGTGGGTACTACGACCCTGCGAATAGTGTAATCAGGCTGACTGAGTCTGCGAACCTATCGACGTTCTTGCACGAGTTCGCCCACTTCATGTATGAGATGGAGAAGAAATCAGCAGGCGACACTGGTCTGCTCGACGGCATTAACTCCTGGTACAAGCGCAACGCGAAGGAAGTGGCGGCTGAAGCGAACACATACCTCGGTGAGAAGTTTGACGAGTTGAAGCAGAGCGAGCCCTCTTTACCGAATGACATGCCTCGCGATCGCATAGACGTGTACCGATACCTGGTGGGGTTCGACGGTAGAACTAAAGCAGACTTGATCGACATCGCTGCAAAGGTTGCGAGTAGCACCGATACCCTGCAGACGTTTGGCGGGTCTCTGCTCGGCGAAGAGTTGCTGGAGCAAGTACCGGATGCGGTGTTGGCGCACGCGTCCGACCCCAGTGACGCACGAGTGTACACGGTGTGGACGGACAGCGGTGACGCATACCGCGTGATTAAAGGTAAAGCAAGCCTAATTAGTAAAGAAGAGGTGCAGGCATCCGACTTAAATGAGAACGATGGCATCACCTTGAACATACTTTCCCGAGTGTTTCGGGAGATAAAGGAGCGTGACCCTGCGGAGCAAGAACGTCTACGGGTGCAAAGTTTGCGCGGTGAGGAGACTCGTCGCCGACAAGGGCGGATGCGTGATGTCCCGAAAGTGTCGCCGGATTTTGATATCGCACTGCAGGAGCTAGCCGACTGGTCAGAGAACTTTGAAGAGTTCAAGAATGCTTTGACGCCGGATCTGATGGACTTGAGCGATAGGAACCGGACACGGTTGGGTCGGGCGGCAATGGCACTGACCCCTGACGATTACGAGAACGCAGGGAGTGGTCGAGTCACAATACACAGGGCGATGCCTACTGGTGAAGAGATCGAGGCGGGCGACTGGGTGTCGATGGACCAGTCGTACGCTGCAGGACATGAGAGCAATGTGGACGGCGATGCCTCTACTGTCTCGATAGAGGTTGACGGCACAGAGGTTTGGTGGGAAGGCACCGACCCGCACGAGTGGGTGTACATCCCCAGCGATACGTGGAACGTTGAGTCACTAGAAGAGCTGTGGGACGGTTTGACGGAGGGGTCGAAGCCTCTCACGTACCCAGAGATTGAGGGAGGCCCCATCTATGCGCAATCCGACACCCCAACACCCACACCCGGAAAAATTACCGCTGAGAACGTGATCGAGTATCTGGACATCGGCAGCACAGGCGACGTGGCGCAAGACGCGGCAGTCCGTCGTGCGGTGCACGAGCAGTTCGCGAGAGGGTTTGAGACGTATTTGATGGAGGGCAAAGCCCCGTCGATCGAGCTACGTAATGCGTTCCGTACGTTCGCCCGCTGGCTTGCGCAAGTGTACCAGGCGTTCCGTAATAAATTACAAGTCAATCTCGACAATGAGATGCGCCAGGTATTTGATCGACTGCTAGCCACTGAGGAGCAGATTCATGCGGCGGAAGCGCGAGCGAGAGTGGAGCCCTTTTTCACTGACGCTACGACTGCGGGCATGACCGAGAAGCAGTTCGCCGACTACAAGCAGCGGCAGTCAAAAGTAAAGGACGCACAATCTGAAACTTTACGTGATAAAATTATTGCACAGCTCACCCGCCAGACAAAAGCCTGGTGGAGAGAAGAAAAGCAGGACATTGTCAATGAAGAGCTTGACCGTCTTAAAACTGAGAAAGTGTACGCGGCATCAAGCCGACTGCGCGACGGTGACATCAAGCTGGACCATGCATCTACGAAAGATTTAGTCGGTGAAGAGAAAGTCGATAAGCTCGGGCGCAAGTCGGTGCGCGTGCCATCTGAGCTGCGAGGCATGACCGCAAAAGGTCAGGCTGGTGTGCACCCAGACGAGGCGGCGGCATTTTTCGGGTACCGCTCCGGCGATGAGATGTTGACCGATATAGTCACTGCTCCAGCCATGAAGACCGTCGCAGAGTCAAACGCTGAAAAGCAGATGATCGAGCGCCATGGTGACATCTTGACCGACGGCACTATCGAGCAGCAAGCCGATGACGCGGTGCGCAGTGAGGAGCGTGGCCGGTTGATCTTGCACGAGTTGAAGATGATTGCTCGCGGCACGAATCAGAAAGCAATCGATCGTGACACGATGAAAGCGATCTCGAAAGAGAAGATCGGGTCCCTGTCTTTCCGTGAGATCCACCCAGGTAAGTATCGCAAAGCTGAGATTGCAGCTGCACAGGAAGCAGCTCGGATGCTAGCGGAGGGCAACCGTGAGGGGGCCGCACACGCTAAACAGCGCCAGGCCGTCAACTATTTCATGGGTCTGGAAGCCACCGAGGCAAAGAACGCGATCGTCAAGATTGTGGACCACAAAGCCCGGTATAACAAAAAGAAAGTGCGCGAAGAGATTCAGAAAGCAGAGGGCGGCTACTGGGAGCAAATCGTCAAGATACTTGAGAGGTTTGAGTTCCGCAAGTCAGCCACTCTGAAAAAAGTAGATCAAGTTAACCAGGACATTAACACCTGGGCGAGAGACCGTATGGAGCTGGATGGGGACGGGCTCGTACTGCATAACGCGGTATTAAATGAGTCCTACATCACTCACTGGAAAAACGTTGCTTACAGCGACATACAGGGCGTGCACGACTCGGTTAAGAACATCGAGCATGTTGCCAGGTATGCGAACAAAATAACCCGGATGGGCGAAGAGATCGAGTACAACAAGTTAGTCGAACGGTGGACTAGCAGCATCACTGAGAAAGTGGGTCCACGCTTCAAATCAAAGCGCACTGACGCAGTTGAAGGGCGCAAGTGGGGCCGCTGGCTCATGGCGCAGATGTCGAAGATCCCCTGGATGGCCTCCTGGCTCGACGGCGGGGAGCGTGTGGGGGTCAGCCATCAGGTGATGGTGCAGCCGTTCACAGACGCTTACGTTGAAGAGATCGAGTTGTGGAAGGGTACAGCGACTCCTGTGATGGAGGCTATCGAGAACCGCAGCAAGGCTGACATGAAGCGACACAACCGGAAAGTATACATCCCCGAGATTGAGGATCACTTGTACGGGCATCAGATCCTGGCGGTCGCGCTGAACACAGGCAACCAGTCGAACCTGAAAAAGATGCTACTCGGCGAAGGGTGGGCGGACCCCGATAACGACGTCGAGATTGCGTTCGATAACAGTAAGTT
>JAAETT010000461.1 GCA_024228115.1 bacterium | reverse complement strand
GTCAAGTCAATCCGATACCGCTTCTTCGACATACGGGCCCCATGAATCGGCCCGCGACACGGCGAGAACCGATTGGCTGCGGGGGACGCAGTGCTTAGCATGACAACACTTCCGCCTTTGGTCGATACAAGGGACTAGTCCCGAAGCGGGCCGTTGTCCTTCTTGATCAACAAGCCGCGAGACAAAACTGAACGGTACTCGGCCTAGACAGCATCCAGGAACGGGCGAAGCGAGGCTGAGATCTCCTCGTCCGTGCCGTAGACCTCTTCGACGAGTTCGCTGTGGATGAGCGTCTTCACTACGCGCAGGAGCAGCCGCTTCAAGGAGCTCGAATCGAGCGCGGCGTTGGTGACCTCAGCCACGAGCGGCTCGACATTGGCGTCCTCGACCTCGATCACGCCCTCGGCCCGCATGGAGGCGATCGCCTTCTCCAGGGCCCCGGCCACGCTCTTGGCAAAGGGAGTCGGTTCGGACTTCTCTTTTTCGACGATGCCCAGCAACGCCTTCAGGTCGAATTCCGGTTCGTCACTCATGGATGGGTCTTCCAGTCGGGCTTGCCGCGGGTCGGGCTAGGAGGTGCGCGCGGATCCTAGCATCGGGGGTGGGGGAGCACAGAGGCCGCTCCAGAAGCTGGGCTCAACGGCGGATCGCCGTCCAGCGCGTGGTCGGGAATTCGTTCTCGGCGCGGATCTCCGAAAAGCCTTGACGCTCCAGGACACCTGCGAGTCCGTCCCGATGGAACGCGGCGAGGAAGGGCTCGTAGACCAGGCTGGCCAGGCTGCGGAAGTAGAGACCTTGCCACCCGTACCGGCGGATCAAGGGCAGGACCGGCGCCTTCCAATGCTCGCGGCCCGGTTCGGTGATCACGAGTCTTCCGCCGGGCTGCAGGATGCGATGACACTCCGCCAGGGCCTTTTCGATCACACGAGGCGGTAGCTCGTGGAAGAGGAAGCAGGCGCACACGCCGTCGAAGCGTTCGTCGGGGAATCCGGTCTCTTCGGCCACACCCTGGACGAATCGGACGCCAGGGTATCCGCGCGCAGCGTGCTGCAGCAGGTAGGGCGAAGGATCGAGTCCCCAGACATCCTCGACGCCGCGCTCGAGGATGGCGCCCGCGGCATGACCGGCTCCGCAACCGAGATCGAGAACGCTGCGGCAATGGGCCAGTTCCTCGGCGATGGACTGACGACGGCTCCCCATTACCCCGAGCATGACGATGTCGAAGCCCCTGCCGTAGCCATGGGTGACGTGCTTCGAGTAGTTCCCGTTGGGAAGGTTGTGGAATTCCTGGAGCGCATAGCGAGGAATGCGATCGGCTCCGGGTAGTGAGTCGGGAAGGGTGACCTGGCTATGAGGCCCACGGAGGATGCGCCGGGCAACCCGCAAGAGACTCCGGACACGACGCAAGGAGAGAGCGTCCGGCCATGCATCGGGGAGTTCCCGTGTCTCCCAGCTGACGATCGGCGGATCGCTTTCGAAGACGCTCAGAGGATTTCTCCGCGGAGATCCCGTTCCATCCCGAGGGAGGGTACCAACCCATCGGCTGCCCGCGGAAGGCCTCATGATCTTCTCCGCTACCCTCTGCGGGTCGCCGCTTCGCACAACCCACCGCAGAGCCAACGAAACGATATGGGGCCCAGGTCGAACTCGTCATCTCTCGAAGCCTGCCTGCGTGATGTGGTCGGTGCCGATCAGGTCCTGACCCGACTTGAAGAGCTCTTCGTCTACGAAGCGGATGGGCTCACCCATCATTCGGCCAGACCGCGGGCGGTCGTCCTGCCCTCGACCACGGAGGAGGTGGTCCGGGTCGTGAAGGCATGCCGCAAGCACGAGGTTCCGTTCGTGCCGCGGGGTGCAGGCACCGGCCTGTCCGGGGGTGCGCTGGCGCTCGCCGACGGCGTGATCATCGAGTGCGCCCGGATGAATCGCATTCTTCGCGTCGAGCCGGGCGATCGGTTTGCCGTCGTGCAGCCCGGTGTGGTGAACGCCGACCTGTCGAAGGCGGTGCTGCAACACGGTCTCTTCTACGCCCCCGATCCGTCCAGCCAGCAGGCCTGCACCCTGGGCGGCAATGTCGCCGAAAATTCGGGCGGGCCGCATACGCTGAAGTACGGCACCACCACGAACCATGTGCTGGCACTCGAGCTGGTCCTGCCGGACGGGAACGTCGTACGGCTCGGTTCACCGACGGGCTGGCCTGCCGGCTACGACCTCGTGGGAGCGGTGGTCGGCAGCGAGGGGACGCTCGGCATCGTGACCGAGGTGACCGTGAGGCTGGCTCCGATCCCAGAGCGAACCGAGACCCTGCTCGGGATCTTCCCCGATGTGGTTTCTGCGTGTCGGGCGGTTGGCGCGATCATCCGAAGCGGCCTGGTACCCGCCGCGATGGAGATCGTCGACCGCCGAACGATCGAAGCCGTGGAGGCCAGCGTCTATGCCGCCGGGCTGCCGACCGACGCCGGGGCCGTCCTGATCATGGAGCTGGACGGGCCGGATGTGGCCGTCGGCGTTCAGGCCGAGCGAACCCAGGCGTTGGCGCTCGCTGAGGGCGCCAACGAGGTGCAGGTGGCCCGCGATGAAGAAGAGCGTCAGCGCTTCTGGCGGGCCCGGAAGGGGGCTTTTGGCGCGATGGGCAGGCTGGCCCCGGACCTCTACGTGAACGATGCCGTCGTTCCGCGGCGGAAGCTGCCTGAGATCCTGGAGGCGGTCTGCGCCATCGGGGATCGGCACGGCCTTCGGCTCTCGAACGTCTTCCACGCCGGGGATGGGAATCTGCATCCGAACATCTCCTTCGATCGGCGAGACGCAGACGAATTGGCCCGCGTGCAGAAGGCCGGCGCGGAGATCCTGCGGCTTTGCGTCGAAGCCGGCGGGGTGATCAGCGGCGAGCATGGCATTGGCACCGAGAAGCGCGATTACATGGGGCTCGTCTTCTCCGACGACGATCTCGATGCGATGAAGAAGCTGCGCGCGGCGTTCGATCCCACCCTCACCTGCAATCCCGGCAAGCTCTTTCCGACGACGCGCTTCTGCTTCGAGGCCAACCCGAAGGCGCGCGGCTACGACCAGGTGCCGCTCGAGTGAGCGTCCTAGCTGCCTTGAGGCGCGAACTCGGCGAGGATCGGGTCGGCTCGTCGCCCGGATTGGACGGCCGGGTGTTCCCCCGAAGCGGTGAGGAACTCGCCACCGCGCTGCGCTTGCTGGCGGCGGGCGAGGCTTCGGCGATCGTGCGAGGGAGCGGGAGCTGGGACGCTCTCGGCCATCCGATGCCCCGCGCTCGGATCCTGTTGGAGACGACTGGCCTGCTCGGTGAAGTGGAGGTCGATGCCGAGGACGGAGTGGCGCATCTGCCTGCGGGTGCTCTGGTTTTTTCACTCAGCGAACATGTTCGCAAAGAAACCGGGGGCGCCTGGGAGCTTCCGTTCGATCCCGTTTCACCAAGCTCAACCCTGGGCGGCTGCCTCGCCACCGCGTCGCCCGGCTTCTGCTTCGGCCATCCTCGGGATGTGGTGCTCGGCCTCGAGATCGTTCTCGCGACCGGCGAGCGCGTGCGTTGTGGGGGGCGGGTCGTGAAGAACGTCACCGGCTACGACCTGGCAAAACTCTACCTGGGCTCCCTCGGCACCCTGGGCGTGATCGAAGCGGCGTGGATTCGTCTACTGCCGGCTCCCGAGAAGACGGGCTGCTGGTGGGTGCCGGCGGCGGATCCGAGCCTGGCGGTCGAGCCCGCCCGGTTGCCCAGCGCACGGGCCGCCGCCTGGCTCTCTGCGGGCCTGGCCCGGGAGCTCTCCAAGCCGGGCCCCGGCATGCTCCTCGAGCTGGCGGGTGATGCTGCGGCGGTGGCGGCGGATGCCGAGCATCTGGTTTGTCAGAACGGAGCAACCGCATCGGATCCGACCGGATTGGGCGTCGTTCGGGGAATGCGAGGAGGGGATCCGGGTGGGCGCGTTCGCGTTTCCGCCAGGCCGAGCCAGTTGGCCGAGAGCGTCGCCGGCCTCAGCCGGGCAGGGGCTGAGATCCTGGCCCATCCTGCCAGAGGCCTCTTCTGGGCATTCTCAGCCGATGAGGCGGTCTTCGCTGCAGCAGAGCGTGCGGGCGAAGGATTCCTGGTCGAAGCCGCACCGCTCGCAATCCGGGAGAGCCGGGAGTTGTTCGGCGAGAACCCGGAGTTGCGGCCCCTCCAGGCGGCCATCAAGGCCCAGTACGATCCCGCCGGCATCTTGAACCCCGGCCGCTTCGCCGGTCGGATCTGAGGGCGCGAATGACGGCAGGCAGCGGCCTCGAAGCCCTCCACCCGGGCACCCTCGACTGCGTTCATTGCGGGCTCTGCCTCTCGTCTTGTCCGACCTACCGGGTGACGGGTCGAGAAACCTCCTCGCCGCGCGGCCGGGTCTATCTGATGCGGGGGGTTGCTGAAGGCGAGATTCCGCTCTCTGCCACCTTCGCGGAGGAGGCCTATCTTTGCCTGGGCTGCCGTGCCTGCGAGACGGCCTGCCCCTCGGGCGTGGCCTTCGGTTCACTGCTCGAGCATGCACGCGCTGCCGTCGACGATGCAGGCCTTCGGCACGGCTGGGCCAAGCGGATCGAGAGATTCGCGCTCCGCCAGGTCGTGCCACGGAAGCAGGTGCTGCGCGCAGTGACGGCCGTACTGTCGGTGGTGCAGCGCATCGGCCTCGACCGTCTGGTGTTGCCGCTCCTGCCTCGTCGGTTGCGGGAGATGCATGGCCTGCTTCCGAAGGTTCCCGCGGCCGCCGAGCGTCGCCGTCTGCCGGAGGTCATCCCCGCCCGGGGCGAGCCACGCGGTCGCGTCGCCTTCTTCGAAGGCTGCATCATGCCGGAGATGTTCGGCCCCGTGAATCGCGCAACCGTCGAGGTGCTGGCCGAGCAGGGATTCGAGGTCATCGTGCCAGCCAGCCAGGGCTGCTGCGGCGCGCTGCAAGCCCACGGAGGAGAACGGGAATTCGCCGCAGAACTCGCTCGTGCGAACGTGGTCGCATTTCGACAGGCCGGAGAAATCGACGCCGTCATCTCGAACTCGGCGGGTTGTGGCGCTGTTCTCCGGGAGCTCGATCACTGGCTCGGTGAAGAGGGTGCGCCCTTGGCGGGACAGGTGCGCGACATCTGCGAGTTCCTCGACCAGGTCGGTCTGCGCGGAACTCCGCGTTCCCTCGCCAGGCGCGTCGTCTACGACGACCCCTGCCATCTCGTCCACGGTCAGGGCGTCACCGGTGCTCCGCGGCGGCTCCTCGAATCCATCCCGGAACTGGAACTCGTGGCGCACGACGATCCGGCCAGTTGCTGCGGCGCCGCCGGCATCTACAACCTCACCCAGCCGGAAATGTCCGCAGCCGTCCTGGCCCGCAAGCTGGACGCTCTCGAAGCCGCCCAGCCCGAGGTCATCGCGACCGGAAACCCCGGCTGCCTGATGCAACTCGAGGCCGGCGTGCGGAGCCGAGGCCTGAACATACGCCTCGCCCACCCGATCGAGCTGTTGGCCGAAGCGCTCTGATCCTCATCCAGGCCCCCTCCTGAACCCACTCGGCCATCGAGTAGGTTGGATGCACATAACACAGAGCATCCGCTCAGAAGGAGACCCGATGAGATTCTACACGAACAGCCATATGCACTCCTGCGGGATCGATCTGC
>JAAETT010000460.1 GCA_024228115.1 bacterium | reverse complement strand
GTGAGGGGGGCCGCGACGGTCGTGGGGCGTGGTGGGGGGTGGGCGGGGGGGGGGGGGGGTGGGGGGGGGGGGGGGGGAGACCCTCCCTGCTCCGCTTCTGGCTGCCTGTGACTGCTATTGCCAGGGGCCGTATTTTGCGGAACTATTGAAGTGTGGGGGCCATCTTTTGTTAAGCCAATAAAGTAAACATTTTCTGCTGTTGTGCTGAGTCCACTCGGTCAACTCGGTCATCACAGGGGAATGACCTGGTGCGCTAGGTCCACTCGGTCAACTAGGTCATCAAAGGGTAATGCCTTGGTGCGCTAGGTCCACTCGGTCAACTAGGTCATCAAAGGGTAATGCCTTGGTGCGCTATAGGTCCACTCGGTCAACTAGGTCATCGAAGGGGAAGACCTAGCGCTCTAGGTCCACTTGGTCAACTAGATCATCAAAGGGTAATGCCTTGGTGCGCTAGGTCCACTCGGTCAACTCGGTCTTGACAAGGGAATGACCTAGCGCGCTAGGTCCACTCAGTCAACTTGGTCTTTGGAGGGGAACTGGGGAAAATTGGGGGGGGGGGGGGGGGGGGAACCCAAAAACCCCACCTGACCGGCCCCAATTCGACTAAGTGCTACACAATGCGAAAAATGGTTTATTTGAGCATTAATAGCATTAGAACTAGAACCCCCAAATTACAGAATGAAACTTTCCACATCGAAAGAACAGAAAATGCATAGAACTGATAACATATTACACTCCCGTTTGGGTTACTTTTGATAATATACAAACTGC
>JAAETT010000459.1 GCA_024228115.1 bacterium | reverse complement strand
TCTCACGCGCCAAGTCCAAGCCTGGCAAGACGATCGCAACCGAACGACGAAGGGCGTCGACTGGCAATTCACGACCCAACAAGCCCGCGTGAAACTGCGACGACTCTACCCCCAGCTTTTGGTGTGACAAGGGACTAGGGCGGCTGCAAACAATGTAGACGATAGCCCTCGAGCACCTCTTCGCGAAGGGGCGTGAGGGAGAGATGGGCTTCGCTGCGGGTCATCTCGTGAAGGCCGCCCCTCCCGATTTCAAGACCGCTGCCTTCAACCACTCGGCCACCTCTCCTGTGGAAGAGGCTGGAAGGGGAGGGAATCGGGAGGTTCGAGAACGTCCTGACGGCTCTCCGGGTGATCTCGGGCACGAGGGAGCGTTGGCGTTGCTCCGGTGCCTCTCGTCTACTCGGCCCGAAGCGCCTCCACGGGCTCGAGACCCGCCGCGCGCCGGGCCGGGCTCACGCCCGAGAGCACCCCCGCAGCCGCGCTCATTCCCAGGGCTGCGAGCACGTACTCGACCGGCGCGTGAAGCGGGATGCCGGGAGCCAGCAGGCGCACGACGAACATCACGGCCAGGCCGATCACCAGTCCTGCCATGCCTCCGAGCGACGTGAGCAGCAGGGCCTCGGCAAGGAAGATGAAGAGCACCTGTTGCGCGGTCGCGCCGAGCGCGCGCAGGAGTCCGATCTCACCCACGCGTTCACCCACGGAGATCCACATCATGGTGAAGATCCCGATCGCGCCGACGAGCAGCGAGATGCCTGCGATGACCGCGACCGAGAGGGTGATGACGTCCATCACCCGGCCGAAGACCTCCAGCATCTCGGTCTGGGTGGAGAGCGTGAAGTCCTCCTTGCCGCCGTGACGCTCCATGAGCACCTTCCGAACCCGCTCGGCGACTCTGTCGGTCATTCCCTCGTGGGCGAACAGGACGTCGATCTCCTGGAGTTCGTCGAGGTTGAAGAGCCGCATGGCGGTCGCGGCCGGAATGTAGGCCGCATCGTCGATGTCGAAGCCGAGCATCCGGCCCTTCGGCGCCATGACGCCGATCACACGCAGGCGGGCGCCCGCCACGCGCACGAGCTGCCCGAGTGCATTCTCCTCGCCGAAGAGTTCGCGCTTGAGCTTGGGGCCGAGGACGGCGACGGAGCCTCCGCGGCGGGGATCGCCAGGAGGGAGGAAGCTGCCCTGTCCGATCTCGAATGAGAAGACCTCGGGCAGCGTCGATGTCGTCCCATAGATGAAGACGCTGCGGCCGCGCCCGCCCCCCTCGACGCGAGCCTGGCCCATGGCCATCGGCACCACCTCGGTCACATCGGGGATCCGTGCAATCGCCTCCGAATCCTCGATCGTGAGCTTGCGGGTCGTGCCACCGAAGGCGCCCGGGATCCCCATCGTCTCGGTCTTGCCAGGATTGATGGCGATGACGTTCGTACCGAACTGGGAGAACTGCGCGACGATGTAACGCCGTGCTCCCTCACCGAGAGAGGTGAGGAGCACCACCGCCGCCACGCCGATCGCGATGCCTAGCATCGAGAGCACCGACCGGGTGGGGTGGCCCCGCATGGCCCCGGTGCTGAGCCGGAGCAGATCGGCCGGGTCGAGCGTCGCCATGCCCCTCCTCCTGCTCAGCGGCCCTGAAGGGCCGACACCGGGTCGAGTCGGGCCGCTCGCCAGGCCGGGAGCACACCGAAGAGTGTCCCGGTCCCGAAGGATACGCCAATCACCGCGCCCACGGCCCAGGCCGGCGGACTGGCGGGGACCGCGGGATAGAGAGCCGTGCCGAGCTCGACGACCGCCCAACCGAGAGCAAGCCCGATGGCGCCGCCCGCGGTCGAGAGCAGCACGGCCTCGAGCAGGAAGATCAGCAGGATCTGGCGCCGGGTGGCGCCGAGGGCCTTGAGGAGCCCGACCTCGCTCGTCCGCTCCGATACCGAGACCAGCATCACGTTCATGATCCCGATCCCCGCGACCGTCAGGCTGATCGCGGCGATCCCGGCCACGACCAGGGTCAGCACCTGGAGGATCGACGAGAGGGAGCTCAGGACCGCCTCCTGGGTGATGATGGTGACGTCCTCCTCGTCGTGGCGCTCGATCACCACGTCGATGACCCGGCGCTTCACGGCTTCCATGTCGGCCAGGGAGTGCACTTCGAGCACCGCACGCGAGAGCGAGGTGCGGTTCGCCATGCGCAATCCCGTGGCGACCGGCACGAGGACGACCTCGTCCATGTTCAGTCCCATCTGCGTGCCCTGCCCGGCGAGGACGCCGAGCACTCTCATGCGCCAGCCCCCGACCCGGATCGGCTCGCCCACGGCATTGGCCTGGCCGAAGAGTTCGCGCGCGACCTTGCGGCCGATCACGACCACGGGCGCCCCGCGCTCCCAGTCCCCGGCCGGCAGGAAGCGGCCGGCGAGCATGCGCAGATCCCGAACGCGGCGGAAGTCGGGTGTCGTGCCGATAACCATCACATGGCGGCCGCGCTCGAGGTGGGCCACATCTGCGGTCGACAGGGCGATCGGAACCGCGCGGAGCACCTGGGGGATGCGCCTCTGAACCGCCTTGACATCCTCGAGGGTGAGATCGTTAGGTGCCCCCATCACACCCGGGAAGCCGCCGGTGGTCTCGTTCTTGCCGGGCATGACGATCAGCAGGCCGCTACCGAGGCTGGCGAACTGGTCGGTCACGTAGCGGCGGGCGCCCTCGCCGAGCGCGGTGAGTGAAACGACTGCAACGACACCGATCACGACGCCGATCAGCGAGAGGAGGGTGCGCCGCCGGTGCTGAGCGAGCGCCGTGGCGGCAAAGCGAAGAATGTCGACGGTCTTCACGGGGCCGGGACGTCTTCGGCAAAGAGCGTGGCGAGATCGCTCACGGATCGCCCCTCCACGCGGCGAACGATCTGCCCATCCCGCAGGACCACCACCCGATCGGCTCGTCGGGCCACGCTGGGGTCATGGGTGACGACGAGGAGCGTCTTCCCGTTGGCATTGAGCTGAGAGAGCATTTCGAGCACCTGGTGGCCGGAGCGGGAGTCGAGGTTGCCGGTGGGCTCGTCGGCGAGCAGCAGACCCGGGCCCATGATGGTCGCCCGGGCGATCGCGACGCGCTGCTTCTGGCCGCCCGAGAGCTCGCTCGGTCGATGCCCCGCCCACGGCATGAGCCCGACTGCATCGAGGGCCTCCTCTCCCCGCTTGCGTCGCTCCGCGGGCGGCATGCCGGCGAAGATCAGCGGCAGCTCGACGTTGTCGAGGGCGGAGAGACGAGGCACCAGGTGGAACGACTGGAAGATGAAGCCGATCCGATGCAGTCGCACCTCGGCGAGTTCGTCCGGGTCGAGGCTCGCCACCTCGCGTCCATCGAGCCGATAGCGCCCCCGGGTCGGTCGGTCGAGACAGCCGATGATGTTGAGGAGCGTGCTCTTGCCGGAGCCTGACGGGCCCATGATGGCGACGTGCTCTCCGTCCCGGATCTCCTCGGTTACGTCGCGAAGGGCGTGCAGCTCCTCGTCGCCCATCCGGTAGGTGCGCCAGACGTCCTCCAGGTGGATCATGGGCCGTTGCCCGTATCCTCGGACGCCACCACGGCGCTGGCGCCGGCCTGGACCTCGACCCGGTCGAGGGAGACGACGATCTGCTGGCCTTCGGAGAGTCCCCCCTCCACCTCCGCGAATCGCCAGTTGCGCAGACCCATCTCTACCTGCAGCTCCCTCAGCACGCCGTCGTCCAGGACGAGTACCCGCTCGCCTTCAAGCAATGCCGATGTCGGAATGCGCAGCACGTCTGCGCGCGTCTCGAGCACCACTTCGACGTCTGCGCTGGTGCCCGGCAGCAGTTTGGCTCCCTCGGCCGGGTCATCGAGCTCGACCTCGATCTCGACGGTGCGATTCTGGGCCTCGATGTCGACCACGTAGGGCGCCACGCGCACCACATGGGCTCCGAAGCTCTCGCCTGGTCGCGAGTCCACGGTGAGCTTGGCGGCCTGGCCCTCATGGATGGAAGCCGAGTCGACCTCGTCCATCGGTGCGCTCACATACAGGGAAATCGGATCGATCAGGTCCACCACTGCGGGCGACGTGAGGAGCGGAGGAGAAGGTGTCACCCACTCGCCTACTTCGGTGCTCACCTCGGCCACAATGCCGTCGAAGGGCGCGACGATCACGGTCTTGGCGAGCTCCGCCTCGGCCGCACGCACCTGGGCACGAGCGCTCGCAAGCTCCTTGCGTGCGGCGTCGCAGCCCACCCGGGCCGCGTCGTAGCCGTACTGGAGCTGGTCGAGTACGTCGTCCGCAACGATGCCCTGCTCGGCGAGCTTCTTCATTCGCCCGAGCTCGCGGCCCGCCCGATCCCGACGCAGGCACGCTTCGGCCAGCCTGGACTTGGCGACCTCGGCGCCGCGCTGGGCGAGATCGAGCTGCGCGACCATGCTCGAATCGTTGAGCCGCACCAGTATGTCGCCGGTGCTGACGCGCTCGCCTTCGCGGTGGGCGATCTCGATAACGCGCCCGCCGGTCTCCGCCGTGATCCTCGAGCGTCGGCGCGCCTTCACCGTACCCGCCTTGGAGTTGGTCACAATGGAGTCGACGACGCCGCGCCCGACGCTGGCCACCCGCACCTCGACCGGGTCCCGGCGCCAGGACGGTGAAGCGAAGCGCGGCGCCCGCCGCGATGAGGAGCAGCAGGACACCAACCCGGACACTCCACCTGCGGCCCGCGGTCGGGACTGCCTCCGTCATGCGCGCAGGCTAGCCACGATCCGGCTGCCGAACGCGCGAACCGCAGGTTCGAAGCCTGATGCGCTCTCTCTGTCGGTGGTGGATCGACTTCTCTGGCGACGTCGATCGCATCCGCTCTCGCCCATTCTGGGCGGTTCCGGCCCGACGCAACTCACCGAACTTGCTGAAATCACAGGCATTCATCCCATTTTCAAGACCGCTGCGTTCAACCACCCGGCCACCTCTCCGGTCGAGAAGGATAGCAATCGCGGTCAGTTGCAGAGGCACGTTTCAGGCTCCGCGGGTGTGACGTCGCCGTTGACATCGCTTTTCCGGGGTCGGGGAGGTCCGCGCGTCGGTCCCGTCAGCAGCCCCGATCGGCTTCGGCTTCGATCTCGAGCAGAGCCTGCTCGGCTAGCGAAGCTCCGGGTGCTCGCGTAGGTTCGGGGAGCCCGGTCCCGGCGGAGCGCCTCGTGTCCTTGCCGCCCGACCCGCCGAAGCCGCCGAGGTTCCTCGACCAGGTCCGTCGCGTCGCCCGCATGCGCCGCTACAGCCGACGTACCGAGGACGCCTACGTCCATTGGATCCGGCGATTCATCCTGTTCCACGACACCCGCCACCCAAAGGACATGGGCGCTGACGAGGTGATCGGGTTCATCTCGAGCCTGGCGATCGACGGCAAGGTGAGTGCGCGCACACAGAACCAGGCGTTAAGCGCCCTCAAGTTCCTCTACCTCCGCGTCCTGGACCGTCCGCTGGATGCGCTCGACGAGTTCGAGCGGGCGCCCGTTCGGCAGCGGCTCCCCGTCGTCCTCTCCCGGGACGAGGTCCGCCGCCTCCTCTCGGCCGCGGAACCGGCGCACCGACTCCCGCTCACCTTGCTGTACGGAGGTGGCCTGCGCCTCCTCGAGGGGCTTCGGCTCCGCATCAAGGATATCGACTTCGACCGACACCAGATCGTGGTGCGGGAGGGAAAGGGCGACCGCGATCGGGTGACGACGCTACCGAAGCTTGTGGATGAGCCGCTGCGCGCCCACCTCCGGAACACCCGCCGGCTCCACGACGACGATCTGAAGCGCGGCCTGGGACAGGTGCCGCTGCCATGGGCGCTCCAGAGGAAGTACCCACGTGCGGGCCGGGACTGGGTGTGGCAGTACGTCTTCCCGGCCACCCGCCTGGGCCATGATCGGAAGACCGGCGACCGATTTCGTCATCACCTACACGAAACCGTCCTGCAGCGCGGCATCCGGAAGGCCGCCTTGCGCGCCGGCCTGGCCAAGCGCGCGACCTGCCACACCCTGCGCCACTCCTTCGCGACCCACCTGCTGGAGGACGGCGTCGACCTTCGAAGCGTCCAGCGCCTCCTCGGCCACCGCGACGTCCGCACCACCATGATCTACACACACGTGCTGGAACGCGGCCCCCTCGGCCTGCAGAGTCCGGCCGACCGACTCTAGACCCCACCGAAGAGCCTCGCCGCCTTTCCGCATCAGCGCACGGCAGCTCCCCGAAAAACCCAAGGAAGTCCGACACCTGGCCCGACTCTCCCCAGCCAAAGGCGGCAATAGGATGCAGCCCCGCGGCCATATCGACCATTCTGCGGATTAGGCTGCACCGCCTCGCAGCATTTCCGAACTCCCAGCCCTGCAGTCACGCGAAAGCGCAGCAGATCCGAACCCATAGCTCGGGAATGGGCTGCAGGGCTATGCTTTGCTGAGGGTCCCGTGGTGGGATCCAATACTAGTTATACGGCGAACGCGGATCTGGGTGCGATGCTTGAAGAACTGCAAGTCTGGTACCGCGACCAGTGCGACGGCGAGTGGGAGCACCGATACGGCGTAGTGATCGAAACGCTCGACAATCCGGGATGGCTGCTCAAGATCGATCTCGCGGGCACCGGACTCGAATCGAAGTCCTTCGCTCCGATCGAAGAGAACACACCCGAAGCCTCATGGGTCCACTGCAAAGTCCAAGAACAGAAGTTCGAAGCTGCTTGCGGTCCCACGATGCTCTCGACTGCAATCGCGCACTTCCTCTCTTGGGCGAACGATGCTGATTGTCCTTCTCGATGAACCTGGCCTGTTCGTCTTTCCGTCGGTTGACGACGCGGTTCGCGAAATCGAACCCATCGACGCAGAGTCTGAAATACGCGCCGCCTTCGATGAGACGGGTACGCCATACGAAGTGCAATGGGCTCGTCCGAACAAGCGCCGGAAGGCTCTCTTCGGTCTCTTTGAATCAATCGAGCCGGGCGAGTACTGGCTCGTCCCGGCCGGCCCGTCAGATCCACGGTCCTTGGTTGAGCTTATCCAGTCGCACTCAGACTCCACGACTCCACCCGAGGCAAAGGCAGATCTCGACGCACTGCTCGCTGGCCTGAGCACCGCGGAACATCGAGAATGAAGCGCCACTACCCAAGGCCAGTACGCGACCCGCAAGCCAATCGCCGTATAACCCCTATCAGGCCCCCGGTTGTCAACAGGCAGTGACGTCCCCTGACGCCTGCCCTCTTGGAGCAGCGTTGTTTCTTGGGCGCGTCGTTCCTCCCTCGTCTCCGACTTTCGTTTCTCTCTTCGGGTTCCAGGCTCTGGAGCCTG